>NZ_JBJPHU010000114.1:0-21288 GCF_052939515.1 Phormidesmis sp. 146-33 | reverse complement strand
GAAAGTCTGCGCTCCTACGGCGTGATCGCTGCTTAATTTTGTCCGAAGTGTTGATAATGGGTTCCAAAGAAGTTTCGCAATGGCTCGATGTATAGCAGCATCAACTGCATAATGATCGTGGCGACGACCGACAGTAACATAAAGGGATTTGAGAAGGGACTCACTTCAGCAAAGAGTCGAGTGTTCGATCGGATCGCTAAAGCATGACCCATTTGTGCCAAACATAGCGTAGTAAACACCATTGTTTTCCAGCGATCGCGATCCAGTAGTCCGCCCTGTACCTGCTCGGTGTAGCCATAAGCCCAGGACATCATAAAGATCGTCACCACCGCCAACACCAGCCCAATCCGCACCATGTAAGAGCCTAAACCCCTTGCAAAAATGCTTTCTTGGGTATCTTTGGGTGGCTTTTGCATCACGATCGGTCTTCCGGGTTCCACCGCCAAAGCCAGTGCAGGAACACCATCCGTCACCAGATTCATCCACAAAATTTGCAGCGGCGACAACGGCACCCCGCCCAATCCCATTAACGGAGCAGCCGCGATCGTCAACACTTCCCCAATGTTGCTACCGAGAATGTAGCGAATAAACCGCCGAATGTTGATGTAGACGACTCGCCCTTCTTCGACCGCCGCCACGATCGTCGAAAAGTTATCATCCAACAGCACCATATCGCTGGCTTCTTTACTAACATCGGTGCCTGTGATGCCCATTGCCACCCCGATATCCGCCTGTTTGAGCGCGGGCGCATCATTTACGCCGTCTCCAGTCATCGCAACCACATGTTCGCGCTGTTGGAGTGCCTGGACGATTCTCAGCTTGTGTTCAGGAGAAACGCGGGCAAACACACTCACCTGATCAACCTGCTGTTCTAGATCGGGCTGACTGAGCTTTTCTAACTCTCGTCCCGTGAGAACACGATCGCCCGCCAAAGCAATTCCCAAATCTTCGGCAACCGCTTGCGCCGTCAACTGGTGGTCACCTGTAATCATCACCGCCCGAATGCCCGCCGCCCGACACCGCGCCACCGCATCCCGCACTTCTGGACGAGGCGCATCTAACATACCCACCAGTCCTAGCCAGACTAAGCCCGCTTCGGAGGTGTCTTCAGACGATTCGGGAGGAATTTCGTGGAGCGTTTTGTAGGCAAACCCTAGAACGCGCAGTCCCCGACTTGCCAGGTAGTTGTTTTGATCAACGATTTGCAGGCGAAGTTCATTGCTCAGAGGCTCGATCTGGTTGCCTGCTTCAATGTGTGTACAGCGCTCCAGCGTCAATTCTGGCGACCCTTTGGTAAACATGAAGTAGGGCATTCGATTTTTATCGACGATCGCCAACCCCATCGTTGATTCGTGACGGTGCCCCTGAGCATCCACAATTACGCTCATTCGCTTGCGTTCTGAAGAAAACGGAAACTCAGCCACACGCGGCAGCCAGCGGTCTTTTTTGCCTTTATCTAATCCAGCTTTCCCCGCTAGTGCCAACAGTGCGCCTTCAGTCGGATCGCCCAAAATGCTCCATTCTCCTTGCTCTTTTTGCAACACGGCATCATTACAAAGAACACAGGCGAGTAGAAGGGCTTGCAGGTCAGCTTGATTATTGGGGTCAACTAGCTTGTCTCGATTCAAAAAGTCACCACCGGGATTGTAGCCTTCACCTGTCACCTTGAGCGCGCCGCCGTGGGTATAGACCGCCTGCACAACCATCTTGTTTTGTGTCAGCGTCCCCGTTTTGTCAGAACAGATCGTCGTCACCGATCCGAGCGTCTCTACCGCAGGCAGTTTACGAATCAGAGCGTTGCGTTTAACCATGCGTTGGGTGCCCAAAGCCAGCGTCACCGTAATCACGGCAGGCAACCCTTCTGGAACGACAGCAACCGCCATACTCAGAGAGACTTTCACCAATTCTTCAAATAGACTGGGACGATAGAGTGTGCCGCCGATAATGGTAATCGCAACGAGAATCAACGCTCCAGTCACCAGCGTATTGCCCAACTGATTCATCCGTTTTTGTAACGGCGTAGGTTCAGTTTCGACCGACTGAAGCGCTTGAGCAATTTTTCCTAATTCCGTTCGCATTCCCGTTTCTGTTACGAGAACCGTTCCGCGTCCCTGGACAACTTCCGTCCCTTCAAACACTAGATTGATGCGATCGCCCAGGGGTGCATCTTCTGGCAAGGCTCCTGTGGATTGTTTGTTAACGGCGTGGGCCTCTCCGGTGAGAGCGGCTTCTCGAATTTGCAGATTAGCCACCTCTAATAAACGCCCATCTGCCGCGACTTTCACCCCCGCTTCGAGCAGCATCACGTCGCCCGGAACGAGATTTTTGGATTCAATTTCACTAGGCTTGCCGTCTCGAATCACCCGTACTCTCGAAGAAGACAACCCTTTGAGGGCGGCGAGTGCTTTTTCGGCCCGACTTTCTTGCAGATAGCCCAAAACGCCATTTAAGATCACGACCACAAAGATGGCGATCGCGTCTTTTGGAAAGGGGAATTTGCCCGTCGTAAAGCCTTCTCGCACATCCAAAATGGCAGAAATGACTGCGACCGCGATCAGCATCAACAACATGATGTTTTTGAACTGATCCCAGAGAATTTCGATCGGGCCACGCCCTGCTGATTCGGTAAGTTCGTTGGAGCCGTATTTTGCCAAACGATCGCTGACTTCTCGGCTCGTCAAACCAGAGGTGCGATCGCTCTTGAGCTTATGGAGCGTGTTCTCCGCTTCCAACGTATGCCAAGCCACGGCTGCGACTGGCTCAGTAACGCGCGAGTCTAACATGGAAGACATGATATTAAGTTTCCTGAAATGCTGTAATCCGTCTAGCACCTAATTATAGTGCCTGAGTGACATTGTTGAATACTATTAATTAGTATTAAGCATAGAGATGCCGCAGCAGAACGTGAATTTGATCCAGTTTTTTCACGGCGTTCTTGAGTGCTTCTGTCCTTCAAGCTGCCAATTCTAGGGAACTTTTAGACCAGATTTTCGGTTCAAAGTCCCCCACTCGTAGGGATTTTGAGGACGTTCCCAGATCTGTAAGCGACGCGAAGACGTTCATCGAACTAATATCAAATTGATCTTTGAGTGTTACAGATCTTGGAGAGCAACCTAAATCCGCCACTTGTGGGGACTTCAAGCCAAAGCAGCCTCGGATTCTCAAAGTTCCCCAGACTGGGGGATTTAGGGGGCGAAGGAGCTGTAGCCTTAACAAACTGATTTGGTATGACGTTTGATTAAAGGTCGAGGATTCAATAACCTGTAGTTTGGGCGGATGGTTCAAATCGCGCTACCCGAACGAATGCGCCGACTAGGAAAGCATCGGACACCTCACTGCAAAAAACCGACCTCTCCAAGAAATCGGAATCTTCAGCTTCAGAATTGCAAGTTTCGCGAGTTTAGCTTTGAGTACGCGGCTTTTTAGGGGATTGAGCCTTTGCCGATGACTTTGTGGATTTGCGTCGTTTGGGCGGAGTCAGGGGCACTGTTTTGTCAGAGGGTTCTACTTGGGATGGTGCGGATTTGTGCGGGTGACTCAAAGACATTGCGGGTTCGACTTCGGCTTCAATGACAGTCCCTTGCGATCGACCCGCTTCATTTTGCAACACTTCACCTACAACACTGCCCACGGTTTCCTCAATTTCTACATGGGTTTCTGCGGGAGGCTGCACTTCATTAGCCCCTTCTTTGCCTAGATCTGCTCCAAGGATTTCGTCGATCGGCTCCAGGTCTTCCTCAATCCCTTCTGGGGGGTGATCTGCTTTGGGCTGAGGCGCTGTTTCTTGCGTTAAGGGCATGATCGAACTAGAAGCCGGACTAAAAGATTGAGATGCCTCATCATAGTTCCAGGCAACGCCATCGGGGTCTTGTACCTGCGTCCAGCCATCAAAATTGGGCTTGGTTCTGCGTTGAGTAATCGCCTGAGATGTGGTGTTGAGCCGTTTGGCGAGGGAGGCGGTTGAATGAAGCTGCATGTCTGCGGTCTCTAAGTCTGGCTCGTCCCAGGGAGAAGGAATGGCAGTGTTAGCAACGGATTCTGAAGTTTTAGGAGACGAAGGTGCAGCAGGGCTAGAAGGAGTAGGAGGCGCTTCTAAGGGCGTTGTTTCTGTAATAGGTGGCTCAACCTCAACAGGCGGCGGAACGGGATTAACTTGCTCAATGAGATCGATTAATTGCGCTTGCGCCTCTTCTAGAGAAATCGCTTTAGCTTTGTAAGTCAAGACGATCGACTGCGCCAGTGGATTGAGTCTCACACTAGTAATAAAACTGAGCGATTCAATCTGACGGTGCAGTTTTACCGCGGCCTCCGGGTCTGTCTCCAGCCAGAAAGCTTTGATTCGCATCCGTCCTGCGATCGCATGAACAATCTGATAGCCGATCTGTTCCAATGGATTTTCTATAAAAACTTGGGAATAAACTGATCATATCAACTGGAGTAAGTTTGATTGCACCAGAGGAGTTTCTCAATTCTTTGGCTCAACCCAGGCTCTCGTCTATGAATCATTGAGAATTGAGAATAGATAGTTTATAGTCTGGTGAACATTAAAAGATGCCAGAAAAACACGATGTTAAGAAATTAATAATTCTGAGTGCAGCTTCATTTTCTACGCGATAATCGACTGTGAGCGCTACAAAGCTACGATCGCTCTATTTGCAGTCTGTATTAACCGTCTGTATTAACCACAGTCGTCAACCTTCTTACATAAAATCAACCTTAGAATGAAGCTCCGAGCTTGGGGCTGATAGGGTGGGTTTTGGGCAGCCGATGGATTTAGAATTTAATGCATTTGAGCGGTTGGCGGTGGCGATCGATGTTGGCTGTGAGGGATGAGGGATGAGGGATGAGGGATAAGGGATGAGGCTGGTTGTCCGGGCTTTCAGCTTTTTTGATTGTTCTAATCAATGTGGGAGTTATCTATAGATAATTGATGGTTAGATATCACAAAGATAAAGGATTTACTAATCGTAACGATAGAGTCATGAGAATCGAATGCACGATCGCGATTAATCAGATTTAAGGCTAGAAAATTCAGTCGATTAATATAAGTGTAGTCAATACTGAGGTGAGAAAAAATGAATACGAGTTTTATTAAAAGGGTTATTCAAATAAATCAATTTCTGGTACGCTAAAGACACAGATTCTTTATCGGGTGACTGCAAAATGTTTAAGCAAATTAGAAACGCAGGACGCATTGCTGCTGGAGTTGCATTCTCAATCCTTGGCGTGATTGGGGTCATTCTTCCTCTGGTTCCTGGCATTCCTTTTTTGATCGCTGCGGCCGCTTGCTTTAGTTCTTTAGAACCCTAGTCTAGACGAATGCGGAGTGTTGCTAGTTAGGTCATGATGGCGACCCCTGTCTACCCGGTTCTCTAGGGGAGTTTTCTACCGACTCATTTAGCAACACTAAATTGACCTCATTCCGCCATGCTCCTATCCATAATTTAGGATTGCCACATGAGCAGAATTATCACCTTTTTGGGTCAGGCAGGCGTGGGGCACACTCCGATCGCGATCGCCACCGCCAAGTGGTTTGCTCAACGCCAACAGCGCGTTCTACTAGTCACGCACAGCCCCAATCCCGCTGCCGAACTGCTTCTCAACATGCCGCTCACAGCCCAGCCCCAGGTCATCGCGCCCAAACTAGAGGCAGTCCAACTACAAACCACCGTTTTATTAGAGCAGTCCTGGCAAGAACTCAAAGAACTGATTGCGTTGTATGTTCCGATTCCCTCGTTTTCTGAGGAAGTGTATCCTGGCGAGTTGATTATCTTACCGGGTTTTGACAGTGTGCTGGCGTTTAATGCGCTGCGGCAGTACTACATGAGTGGTGATTATGATGTGATTATTTATAACGGACGGGGCGACCTAGAAACGCTGCGACTGTTGGGAGTGCCCGATGTTTTGGACTGGTACTTTAAGCGGTTTCGTCAGGTATTTGAGGCAATCGACTTAAGCAAAATTGCTGACTCGATCGGCGGCCCGATCGCCAGTGCCCTGATTACCGCCAACGTAGATACAAAAAAACTGGAACGGGAAATGAATCGCATTCGGGAATGGATTACTCAAGGAGTTGCCGTGGTGAATGATCCTCAAAGGCTTACCGCTTATTTGATAACCACTGATGAACCGAGCGCGATCGCAGAAGCTCGTTGGCTTTGGGGAAGTGCTCAACAGGTCAATCTGAGAGTCAGCGGCGTTTTGGTGGCAAATTCTCAGAGCGAACTATTTGAACTAGAACACGCCTTTGCGCCTCTAAGCGTGAATGCTCTACCCAAGTTGCACTCAGAAGCGTGGGATGAAGTCATCAAGGCGCTTCCCGATTTTATGGCGACGGCTTCCATTCCAGAACCTGTAACCATTGATCTACAACAGCGGCAGGTGCAGGTATTTTTGCCAGGATTTACCAAAAAGCAGGTGAAGCTGACTCAATTTGGATCTGAGTTGACGATCGAAGCAGGCGACCAGCGACGCAACATCTTTTTACCCCCCGAATTTCGGGGTCAGCCCATCCAGTTGGGCAAGTTTGAAGCTCCCTATTTGGTGGTTACTTTTTAGCCTGAGTTCGATAATTTTTTGCTTTGATGTTTAGGACTTTTGCCTCCCAACCCCAACTCTGGGAGACTTCCAAACTTCCAGTCTCAACGATTCATATCTAGGTTCAGCAATGCCGGGGAGATCGAGCGATCGCATCTTCTCCCCAGGCAGTTACGGTCGATATCACATCCAACGCTTTCTAGTGTGCGGTCTGATTTTAACCGTGGACTAAAAAGTTCGATTGGCGATTGGGTGCGCTAATAGAAACTTTGCTTCTTGAGCACGATCGCTGGTGGGATATCGATCAATTAACTGTTTGAGATACGTCGATCGACCACTGAGAAAATAGCTGGAAAACAGCAGATCATCCGTATAAGCACTGTTGGGAAACTTCACCTGTAGTTCGGTAATGATGCCGTCAATTCGACTCTGGTAGACGCTTTCAATATTAGGGGACGCTTCGCCACTGTATTGATCAATGATTTTACCTCCCATTGGCACCCCTACTGGTGGATGAATTCGCAGCGTTTCGTCAGGGTTGTGATTTTCCCATTGCCATAAGAGTGTCATTGCCGTCATATACAGCGTTTTCTCTCGGATTGCAGGTGATGTTTTGGGATCGTTTAATAACTGTTGATAAAGTGCGATCGCGACTGCATTTTGACTCGCCGTTTGATAGGCGGTTCGTACGGTTGTTTCTCCCCGTTTGCCGAGATCACAGACCCACCAATAGCGACAATCCCAGCGATCGTTGTCTTCAACGGGATAGCGCGTACTCGTGCTGTAAGTCATCGGTAAGTAATAGGTGCGGCCTTCGTCCCAGAGGGAAAGGTAGCCATTTTTCCAGCCGCCTGCTCCGCCCCAATTGGAGGCAATCTGGTAGCGTGACTCAACCGTGTTTTGTTTTTGCAAAGCGAGAAGATCTCTCCAGCGTTGTCGCTGCTCTGTTAACATCGTTTGCATTTCTTTCTGAATTTGATTCGCTTTCGTATCATCCCACCAAGCCCAGTTTGCGCTGTAATAACTGTCTAAAATGCGAGTTGGCATCGTTGTGAGATCTAATTGCTCTGACGTGTCTAATGCTTTTGCGTAATTGTGCGATCGGGCATACTTTACCGATAACGCATATTGCAGCAAAGGTGAAATTTCAGCCGTCTCTTTCTCATTCAACAACGTTTGAATCTGCTCGGCAGACAGGCCGACATCCAGCAGTGTTCGTACATGGGGATAGGCTAAATAACGAGCGTCATTGTCCCCGGTGGGCGTGGTCATCAGCTTGAGCCAGACGCGCATTGCACCCAAAATATCGCCCTGAGATTGTAGACTTCGAGCCAAAAAATCCATCGCGTCGTCAGCACCTGGATGATCTGCGTAACGACTCAGCCAGGTTGTCCAGGCTTGTGTTTTTTGGGCGGCGGTTTTTTTGCGAATCTGAGCCAAAATTTGCGGACTGCGAGACTCACCCCCAAAGTACGATCGCCCCGTCAAATTCCCATACTCTTTACAAGCCTGAATGAATTTTGACTGCGGATATTTTTGAGCCATTCCCACCAGAAGATAATAGGCGTGAGGGCCGCGATCGAGTCCATCTTGCGTGAATCCGTAAAAAACGGTTTTAGTGAGCTGATGCAGTTCGCGTAGATCGCCATTGAGAATCTGTTGAAGCTGCGCTGAGGCTTGAGGATCACCGTGTCGATCTAATTCGGCAATTGCCCACATGCGATCGGAGTCTTGAGAAGTTGCGATCGCTTTTAGCAATCCTTTACCCAGCACCGAAATTTTCCCAGCCTTTACCTCGCCCAATCGCTTGACTAGAATGTATTCTCTGGCATCTGTGGGAAGCTGACGGTAAGTTGCGATCGCCTGCTGAATTTGATTTGAAGTGGGTTGAGTGATTCGTTCAAACTTCGTCCATTGAGACAGATTAGGAATCGGTTTTTCTTGCTCTGGCGAATCGTAGGGGCTACGGTCAGTCAACACTGAGAGCAACGCTAAATTGAACTGATTGTAATAGCGAGATGAATTGGGCGGTTCTAAGTTTGCTTTGGCGAGTTGAATCAGTTTTGCTCGAAATTGGGGATCATTTAAGCCAAATCGTTCTTGCCAAACCTTCTCATCCTCACTTTCGTAGGAATTGGGCCCATAGAGCGTCTCAGGCTTACTTCTGATTAGCTCAAAGCTGTAGCCCCCAGCGCGACGTTGAATCTGCTGTGTGAGCCACAGCGTTGTGTAGGGTTTGCCTAAGTTGATAATTCCAGCGATTCCATAGGCTTGACGAGTTTCATCGCCTGTATGACTGTAGTATTCCAACAATGGATAAGCTTTTTCACCGTAGCGTTGCCAAACTGGATTCTTGAGTTTTCCGTCGCCCCATTTTAGCGTGATCATATCTTCTCGAATCGCTTGTAAAATCGGTTGCCACTGCGGATCAAATCGTAATCGATCGCGAATCACTTCATCAATCTCAACTTGTGCGATCGCCTCCGGGGTCATCTTTTCTGCCTGCTGTACGGCCACTTCTGGAGTCGGAATTTGCACTTCGCGCTGCGTCACTGACACGCCTTGAACATTCACCCCCAACGCCACCCACACGCCCAACACCAACAACTTTGTTCGCAGTCTGATCATGGTCTACTCATCCAAATGTCTCTTTCTATGAAAGCATTCCCCTTCACGACTTTTCAGAAACCTGTATCAAAGGTTATCATTAGCGATAAAAAATATCCTGGTAGCCACGTAGAGATATTCACTGTGACCTCATATCATAAAAAGCTGCAAGGCAGAACATTGGTCTGTTACATCGGTTTTTATTCATCGCCAAGTTTGCTTTTAGTACAATTAGTTCAAGCCATAACAGGCACAAAAACCTTAACCGTACAGTAAGTTTTTACGATACAAATCACAATCAATTGTGTAACGGCTTCGTCACTAATTTTTTATTGGTACTAAATTACACAGCATATTGAAGGAGCGCTATCGTTGCCAACGATCGGGTATCAATTTACGCTTGAGAGTAGCTCTGATTGCAAGATGGGTTTGCTGACCCTTAAACCCGCTCGTCCACGCTTTGAATCCTGTGCGTCTCCCTAACCCCCTATGTTGCCCCGTATTTCCCCTCGGCGCGTTCGCAATCAGGCGATAGATCCTGCTTCAGATCCCGCGTTGTCAGAAGTCACACCTGCTGTCTTCATTTCTTATTCGCGACGAGACAAGGCATTTGTTCAAAATTTGCACGCAGCGCTGAGTCGATTAAATCAAAAATCCTGGGTCGATTGGCAAGGCATTCTCCCGACTGAAAAGTGGTGGAAAGCGATCGAAGCCGGGATCGAATCGGCTCACACGTTTGTTTTTGTGATTAGTCCAACCTCGATCGCGTCGGCGGTGTGTACTCAAGAAATTGAACACGCCATTCAACACAACAAGCGGCTGGTTCCTATTTTGTATCAGGAAGTTGATGCAGCCCTCGTTCATCCGGCAATGAGTTCTCACAATTGGGTTTTGATGCGCGACAGTGATGATTTTGAAACGGCTGTTCAGCGATTAGTGACTGCGATCGAGACTAACTTACCCTATGTTCGCAACCATACTCGGCTGTTGATGAAAGCAATTGAATGGCAGCGATCGCAGCGTGATCCCAGTTTTCTGTTGCGCGGCAGTGATTTAAATCAGTCAGAAGAATGGCTCAAACAAGGGCGCACTCAAAGTCCCCGACCGACTGATCTACAAGTCGAATACATTACAACCAGCCGTCAGTCGCCTCATTTGCAGCCTACGCCCCGAACAGTCGTTTTAACGAGCGCGATCGTCACCATTTTGCTTATGGGCATTCGGTTTTTAGGCATTTTAGAACCGTTAGAACTGAAAGCCTATGACCAGTTCATGCAGCTTCGCCCCACTGAGCCGCCGGATTCTCGTTTGCTAGTAATAGAAATGACCGATGATGACATTCAGGCACAACTCCAACGCGACGAATCAGGAAAAGGTACGCTGTCCGATCGCTCCCTGGCTCGACTACTTGAAACGCTAGAACGCTATCAGCCTCGCTTGATTGGACTAGATATCTACCGAGATTTCAAAGCTGATCCCGTCTCTTTAGCAAAACAACTCAGGAGCGATCGTTTGATTGCCCTCTGTAAAGTTCCTGAAACGGATACTCAGCAGTCCGTTATCAATTCTGGAGTTGCGCCGCCGCCAGAGGTGTCTTCTCAACGGGTAGGATTTGGCGATGTGGTGCTTGATCAAGATAACGGAGTCCGACGACATTTATTGACTCAGCAAGCGGTTCCGAATGCTTCTTGTGCTTCGACTCAAGCGTTCAGTCTGGTATTAGCTCGGCGTTATTTAGAATTCCAGTCTGGCGGTAAGATTGCGTATCGCGATCCATTGATTTCTGAAGAAAATTTACAGTTGGGGCAGGTGGTTTTTCCTCGACTCGGCGCTTTTAGTAATGGTTATCAGGCGATCGACGCATCAGGCTATCAGACGTTACTTAACTATCGGGCCACGTCAGACGGAGCGAGAAATTTGGCTCAACGAGTCACTGTAGAAGACGTTCTCAAAGGCAAGCTCTCCGAAAAAGAGGTGCGCGATCGCATTGTTCTGATTGGCGTAACGGCGACTTCTGGCGTAAACGACTACCACACGACTCCTTATCAAACCCTTCCAGGCGTAACAGTGCAGGCGCAGATGGTGAGTCAGATTCTCAGTGCGGTGTTGGATGGGCGCTCACTGCTGACGGTTTGGGCCCCGTGGGGAGATGCACTTTGGATTTTGGTTTGGGGATTGGTGGGCGGCACGATCGTTTATTTTATTCATAAACCAATCAGACTGGTGTTGGCAGGAGGAGGTGCGATCGTGATTCTATTGGTGAGTTGTTGGGGGTTTTTAGTTATGGGTTCTGTGTGGGTGCCGCTAATCCCTTCAGTGTTGTCGCTGGTATTGACAGGTGCAGGTGCAATGTATGTCACCATTCGACAATATCAGGTAAAGAAGTATCGACCTATGCCTGCGTAAAGCATTTTTTCCTGAAACTCGTTGCGGGGTCATCATGATTTTGAATCAGGTATTATCTCGATCGCTTCTAGCCTTCACGATCGCAGTCTTTGGATTTTATCCTTTCCCGGCTCAGGGGCAGTCTGTCAATTTTTTTAATCGAGTCAGAGCCATTTTTTCGCGTCCGTCTTCTGCTCCTGCCGCAGGTCGCCGTCGGGGAGCCGCCATTCGCAGTGGGACGTGTCAAGCGATGAATCCACCTCTCACAGCCCTGATTCCGCTTTATCAAACTGCGGGAAGTAGCTTTTTGGTGAGTACGACGACGGCTGAATATCCCACGCTCTGGTTTTATGTGCCCTATGCAATCACGCCCGATCGCCCCGCTGAGTTGAGGCGAGATGACCCCGATCCGACCGATCGCAACTACGTCCAACAGCAAACCGTTCTGCGACTGACCAATGCGCCTGCTGGAGTGATTGGCGTTCGTCTCCCGGCGACCGAAGCCCCCCTAAAAATCGATCAATCTTATCACTGGACTTTTGTCGTATTGTGCGATCGCCAAGATGCGTCTACAAATCAGTTTGTGTCAGGTGCGATCGTACGTCTAACGGCTCAATCTAGTTTAATGCAGCAAATTCAGCAAACCGGGCAACAGTCGCGCCTCTATACCCAAGCCGGATTTTGGGAAGATGCGGTCACAACGCTTGCAGACCTCAAACGCCGCTCTTCTAATGATTCTCAACTGACAGCCGAATGGACAGCTTTGCTAAAGACTGTAGATTTAGAAGCGATCGCAACCAAACCTATCGTTCAATGCTGTGAAGGTGCAAAATGAGCGTCGTTCAGAAAATACTGATTCTGTTAAGCGGTTGCTTTTTACTGGCTCCTTCGATGGTTTGTGCCCAGTCGATTACCCCTGCCGCCGACGGCACCGGAACGATCGTCACACCCAACGGGAATCAGCTAAACATCAGTGGAGGTCAGCTTTCTGGAGATGGGGCAAATCTGTTTCAGAGCTTCGATCGCTTTGGGTTAGATCAAGGACAGGTGGCTAATTTTCTATCTAGTCCTGCAATCCGTAATATTCTGGGCCGTGTAGTCGGTGGCGATGTTTCTGTAATTAACGGATTGATTCAAGTTAGCGGTGGCATTTCTAATCTGTTTCTAATCAATCCAGCGGGAATTATTTTTAATCCAACTGCTAGTTTGAATGTGCCTGCTGCATTCACAGCGACGACAGCGAATGGAATCGGATTTGCAAATGGAGGGTGGTTTAATTCGGTTGGGTCAAATGACTACGCAGCGTTGCTCGGAAGTCCCAATCAGTTTAGTTTTTTGACAGGAGGCACGATCGCGAACCTGGGTAATCTCGCCGTACAACCTGGACAAAGCCTAACCTTTCTCGGTGGCACTGTTCTCAATCTGGGAACGCTCACCGCTCCAGAAGGACAGATTACGATCGCCGCCATCCCTTACTCAAATCTCGTTCGCCTCACCCAACAGGGCAGCTTACTAAGCTTAGAATTTCAGCCGATCGCGTCTGCGACCTTGCCTCAACTTTTGACGGGCGATCGGGTCATCAATGCCACCGGAGTCACGACCCATTCTGACGGCACGATCCAGCTAACGGGTTCAGGCTTGCGGATTCCAGCTAATTCGGGAACGGCGATCGCATCGGGAACGCTAAACGTCACAGGGCAAACAGGAGGAACGGTCAATGTGTTGGGCGATCGAGTGGCGCTCATTTCTGCTAACCTCGACGCTTCTGGGATCAAGGGTGGCGGGACTGTTCGGATTGGAGGCGACTATCAGGGCAAAGGGACGGTGCCTGCATTAGAAACCTGGGTCGATCGCAACTCTATCATTCGAGCAGATGGCATGACTCAAGGCAACGGGGGAACCATCATCGCCTGGGCAAATCAGACCGCCAATTTAGACGGTATTTTCACAGCGAGAGGCGGCTCGATTTCGGGTAACGGTGGCTTAATTGAAACCTCTGGCCGCCAAACTCTCAACCTCACCAGTACGCCCGATGCCAGCGCGGTGAATGGATTGGGTGGCACTTGGCTGATTGACCCCGTAAACATCACCATTACCGCTCCAATTGGAGGAATGCCACTCGGCCCAAATCAAATTGATGTCGCAAATATTAACACTGCCTTAAACGCAGGAACTTCTGTCGCGATTACAACGAATACTGCTGGAAATGATGCTGGAGATATTCTAGTAAACTCACCGATTAGCAAAACGGCTGGAACAGATGCAACCCTACGATTAGATGCCGTCAGAGACATTACGCTTAATAGCAGTATTACTTCAACGAGCAATCGACTGAGCTTAATTTTGAATGGCGACAGTAATGGTATCGGGGATGGCAAAATTGCAATTAGTCAACCGATCGCGACCGCAGGCGGCAATATTACAGTCAATGGTTCGAGCAATGGGGTGCCCTCGGCGATCGTAGTTTCTCAGCCCATCAATTCTGGCGGCGGCAACATCACCTTCACGGGTACGTCCACTGGGCTGGAAGCGCTTTCTACTATCAGAGTCTCAAACTTAATCTCATCTCAGGGCGGCAACATTACCTTCACAGCAACGAATTCAGATGGCACAGGAATCGCTAGTTTTGCTCCGATTAGCTCTGGGGGCGGTAACATTACCCTGGGTGCGTCGGCTGGGTCTCAAGGAGTTGGGGGTGTAGGAATCACAATCAGCAACTCAGTGACCTCTCAAGGTGGCAATATCACCCTCACAGGCACGAGCCAACAAGCAGAAGGCGTGATTAGCTTTGCCCCGATTAATTCGGGAGGCGGCACCATCACAGTCAACGGCACCACGAACGGAACAGATGGGAGTGGCATTAGCTTGTATAGTGCTGTCAATTCAGCAGGCGGAACAATCAATCTGACGGGCACAGGCAATTCTGGAATTGCAACCCTCTCAGATTCACGAGGGACTGGAACAATCACTTCAGAAGCAGGAGACATTAATCTGACCGCCGATCGCTTGTCGCCACTCTCACTCTCCGGCACAGGCAATCTTTTCATACAACCCCTCACCCCAACACTCAACATTCAGCTTGGCAACAATTCAGAAGCTCAATTTCTCTCCCAAAGCTTTCTGCAAGCCCTTGTTCCTGGATTTCGATCAGTGACGATCGGGGGAATTACGAGCAATGGTTCAATCACGTTTGCCAATAACCTTACCTTTACTTCACCTGTCACGATCAGAACACTGGGAGCAATTGATGGTCAAGGCTTCAACATTGTTGGAACTGGAAGCATCAACCTGCAAGCTAACTCTATTAATGCTGGCGATATCAATTCTAGTAGCACAGTTGGTAATGGAGGAGACATCGCACTCGTTGCTCGCGATCGCATCACCACAGGCAGTTTGAACGCTAGTTCTACGGTTGGAAATGGAGGTAACGTTCTCCTCGATCCAGCAGTGGATATTGTTGTGCAGTCGATCAATGCTCAAGGGGCAGCCATCGGCGGCAAGGTGGACATTATCACAGACAGCTTTTTCCGGGCGTTGGGAGCCTTTCGCGATCGCAATGGCATCGATTCTAGTATCTCGACGGCTGGAGGTCTTCGCGGCGGAGCTATTTCGATTCGGGCTAATCGTAGTTCACCAAACACTCCTTTTATGATTGGAGATGCTACAACGAATGGCACAGTGGGCGCTATTACAACGGGAAATGAGACTCAATTACCCTTGCGATCGGTGACAGGTTTATTCAGGTTAGGCGATCCTCCTGCTGACATTCAAATTGTGACTGCCGCAGTGTCTAATTCAATTGTGAATCCAGTCGTGAATCCGGTGGTGACTCCAATCGTAAATCCTAGTGCGAATCTGGTAGTGAATCCAATCGCGCCTAATTCAACGATTCAATCTAACATTTCCGGTGTGCCTGAGATTCAGCAACGGACTCCTGGTGTTACGGAGTTGCCCAATGCTGCTCCGCCGTCCCTTTTGATTGACTCCACTTTGGCTCCGCTAGAAGCTGCCATCACCAACGAATTCACCAACTACCTGACACTTCCCACGGCTCCCCCCACTGTTACGCTACCAGAAGCTCAAAACAACTTGCTGCAAGTTCAGTCAGAGACAGGAGTCAAACCAGCGCTACTTTACCTGACCTTTAGCCCAGAAACGCCAGGAGTAGACTTAGGTCAACCAGAGAGCGATCGACTAGAAATCCTGCTAGTTACTGCAACAAAACCACCCATTCGCAAACGCATTTCAGCCGCTACTCGATCGCTCGTTCTCAAAACCGCCCAACAATTTCGCAACGAGGTCTCTGATCCGAGTAAGACGCGCACTCGTAGTTACTTGACTTCAGCCCAACAGCTTTATCAATGGATGATTGCTCCGATTGAGTCTGAGCTTAAAGCTAATGGCATTCAAAATTTGGCGTTTATTGTAGATTCTGGATTGCGACTAATGCCGATCGCCGCCCTTCACGATGGTCAAAGTTTCATCATTGAGAACTACAGTGTTGGCATTATGCCCAGTCTTAGTTTGACAGACACTCGGTTTGTGCGCTTAAAAAATGCTGAAGTCCTTGCGGCAGGAGCCTCTGAGTTTCAAGATCAAAATCCTTTACCGTCTGTTGCGATCGAGCTATCAACTATCCAAAAACTGTGGTTTGGCGATACTTTGCTCAACGAAAGCTTCACGCTCAACAATCTCAAAGTCAAACGTGAACAACAACCATTTGGCATCATTCACTTATCGACTCATGGGGAATTTTTACCAGGGGCGATCGGCAACTCTTACATTCAACTCAGCGATACCAAACTGCGCCTCGATCAAATTAGACAACTCGGTTGGAACACACCCCCTGTCGAATTGTTAGTTCTCAGTGCTTGTCGAATGGCGGTCGGGAGCCGAGATGCCGAACTAGGATTTGCCGGATTTGCGGTGCAGGCAGGCGTAAAATCTGCGTTAGCAAGCTTGTGGAATGTTAGCGACGAAGGCACTTCTGGACTCATGGCAGAATTTTATCAACAATTGCAGCAAGCCCCAATCAAAGCCGAAGGACTGCGGAGAGCGCAAATCGCAATGCTTAAAGGAACAGTCCGGTTACAGTCGGGTGATTTAATCTGGTCAGGTGGACGATCGCCCCTGCCTACAGATCTCTCGATCGTCAGCGATCGGCTGTCTCACCCCTACTACTGGTCTGCCTTCACCCTGATCGGAAGTCCGTGGTAACCGAGCATTACAACTAAACTTTTGACCAACCATCACCACTAAACTTTTGTCAAACTACTTGACGCGCCGCCCAATCCCCGATATTCTCTCAACTTAAGGCTGTTTGATAAAATAGCCCCGAACACCCAAAATCTAGTTCGTCGCCGCCCAAGGCTGTTCACAGCAACCGAGGACGGCTAACCCACAAGACTGATCTTCCCAGTCAAGAGGGCTAATGGAGGATCTTACCACTCCATCGGTCGCTCTGACTTGCGCTGATTGTCGGGGCGACTAGTTTTTGGGCGTTCAAACAACCCTGAAACTCATTTTGGAGTTATTTGATCATGGAAAAAGCGTTTTTGAGCGCTGGCTTTCGGCTGTGCAATTTACTGTGGTCTATTCTCGAATCGATTGAAGACCGTCATCTAGCATTCGTCACCCCATTCACATCTCCTTCTCACGATGCGATTCCCACTCCACTACAAGATCTGTTGCCCAAAACGTTGATTCCTCAATCAAACGAGTTTGAAGCGCTGCGGGTTTTGGTGATTGGTTCCGTCGAGGGTGTCAATGAAACTGTGCAAAACCTCCACGCTCGACACTTTGCCCAGGCGAGTGATTGGAGTCCCTTGTTACCTGCGCCGATTCCGGGAACCGTAATGCGAGTGCTAGTTCGCCAGCGTCAAAAATAAGGCGTTGCTGACTGATTGACTGATTCGCCTTCATTGCAGTGTTGTCGGTCAATCAGGGAGCATCCCAATTGTGCAAAATCTCGGATTGCCCTCCTCACGAAGTGGGGCGAGAGCTTTGCCAGCCCTGCCGTGTACGCACACGTCGATCGATCTGTTATTGCTGAGAGCCTTCGCCCCCTAAATCCCCCAAAAATGGGGGACTTTGAGCCGTCGTCCTGGCTTTGAACTTTGGAAATCTTTCCTTTGTCAAAGTCCCCCAGCCTGGGGGATTTAGGGGGCTGAAGCCGCCTGAAACGAAGCGACAACGACTTGTGTGTACACGGTAGGCCCTTCTTCTCCCTGGGGAGAAGGTGAGTCAGATCTCTTGTTTCCTCTCCTGGGGGAGAGGGTCAGGGTGAGGGCAGAAAGACTGTGCTACACAATTGGGATGCTCCCGTCAATCAGTCCTTGTCGGAGCGAGTTGTAGTTAGCCGCCTAATAGTCTTCCTGCAACAATCATAGATGCCCTCCGAAGGTTCTTGCAAAGCTAACATTGACGTAAATTCGATGAGAGTTTGTCGCTTCGTTGTTCACGGCTAGAGAAGAATTCTAGTTCAAAGTCCCTCACTTGTGGGGGATTTAGGGGGCATTTCTGGATCTGCGACCCCTTGCGGCTATCTCGAAGAGCGGGAAGCATTCGTCGAACTGACGTTAACATTAATCGACAGGTATTCACGCAGGAAGGCTCTTGCGAATCGCCGTCCAGAAGTTCGCTTGATGTCGAGATCGATCGAATTCACACTCAAAGATCACGCTCTTGCTGCACACTGAATTAGCTGTAGTGCTTGTTCACGATTGTTCTTGTCCTGTAGTGTGTTAGCCACTTTTTGCGCCTGGACAGGTTGCTTTAGTCGGGCATACTCTACAGCGATCGCTTCCAACAAACTCCCGCGATCGTCGGTCATGTCGATGATTGTTCCACCTTCTGCCCCTAGACGATCAACTTGTGACTCATCCCCTGGAATCGTTTGCGCTACCTTAAAAGCCTGATCCAACATTGGCAGTGCCTGATCAGATTGACGAAGTTCAACATAGCGCTGTGCGATCGCAAGAAGTAGCTGAGTTTTGCGCCTTTCTGGTGTAAGTTGATCAACAATCGGAATAGCTAGATCAAAGCGATTTTGGTTGAGCAATAAAGTTGCAGCAGACTGTAGGCGATATTCTCGACCATCGGGATTTTGAGTGCCCTGAGCGAGTTGGAGTGCCCCGATCGCCTGCTTTGCATTCAAAAACAATGTAAACGGATTGTCAATGCGTCCCCCGATGCCTGTATCACCTGCGCTGGCATTGAGTTGAACGACTTGCTCAAGCAGTTGGCGCGATGTCTCAGTTTCTCCCATTTGAGCATACGTCAGCGCAATCGCTCCCACGCCAATGTATTTGAGGTCGATCGGTTGAGAGATATCGCCGCCTTCTCGTTTAATTCGTTCACTAGCAGCTTTTGCGAGAGGCTCAATTTGTTGTTGAGTTTGCTGAAGGAGGGTTTTTGCCCAGGCGGTTTGTCCAGACTGATGAGCAATGAGCGCGATCGTAGCACGTAACTTAACCCGCAACAAAGAACGATTGGCGATCGGCAACTGCTCGACCCAGTTCAAGGCTTGGGTGTGTTGTCCGCTTTGAGCATAGGCTTCGACAATTTTTTGGATCTGTTCATCTTGTAGACCATAGTCGATCGTAGAAATGCGCGCCCATTCTTGTAAAATCCAATCAAACAACTGAGCTTCTGTGGCAGTTCTGATGAGATCGGCTAGTTCTGCTCTTTGCCAATCATCTTTCTTATTTTGAATCTGGCTCAACTGTTGGCTCAGAAGCTGCGTGGCGCGATCGGGTCGTTTTGCCTGAATATCAGCCGCCATGATTGCTTTAAAGGCTTCTGGCTGAAAGAAGGTCAAATCGGTTTGTGCAAGCTGTTTGGCCTCGTCGCGTCGCCCGACTGTGAGATAGTCTGTCACCAATTTTCGTATGACCAGTTCTCGCAGCGATGTCTCACCCTTAGCCGTGAGAGATTTGGCGACTTGCAGTGCTTGCCGAAACCGCTGAGTGGCTTTGTCTGGTTGCTTTGCTTTGTCATAACCAACGGCAAGCTGTCCGAGTGCCATTGTTTTCTGAGCCGGGTTCGTAATGGTGGCAATCAGTTGTTCTGCATTGTTGAGTTGTTGGGCGTTGCTGTAGGCATTGGCAATTTCGCGCAGTGTGATCGCTTGACTTTCTGAGTTTTTGGGCAAGGTTGCAGCAACATCTTTCGCTTTGGCGTAGTTTCCTGACTGGGCATAGATCGCGGCTAGCTGTTGCAAAAGTTCTAGTCGAGTGGACTGTGCAGCAGGTATTTGTTGAATTGTTTTTTCTACTTGCTCAAGAATGGACTGTGCCGCTTGAGGTTGAGAGAGCATTACAGATCCCTCCGCAACGTCGAGTAAGCCCTTTGCCTTGAAGGTTGCTCCTTGAATAAATGGGGCGGCTTCACGGGCTTGATTGAGGGCACTGGTGGCGGTTTGGGGCTGACCTAGCGTGGTGTAGTGACGAGCGATCGCTGCCAGTGCGCGAGTTTTGATCAAACTATGGGTCGGAAAGAGCCGTTGAGTAATTTGGAATAGCTGATCTAAGGTCGATCGCAGTTGCGTTGATTGTGAGTTGCCCGCTAGTTTGATCAATCGCTCAAATCGAGGAGTCGAGCTGCTACCATCATTCAAAAGCCATTGCGAAACTAGATCGGGGTGAATCAACGTTGGCTCGACTTGCAGCGCGATCGACAAGGCTTCTTGTAGTTTCTCAAAAGTTACTTTGCTATCTCTACTATCTAATGCGGCGCGGGCTTGCTCTGATGGTGTCAAGATGCGACTTTCTACCGACTGATCGGGAGCGCAAACCAAAGGAGGAACCGACTGAGCAACCCCGCGATCGCTCATCAAAGTAGCATTCTGAACACCAACCAAGACAAATAAAGTAAGTAGACAGTTAAACCGCAATAAATAAGGCATATCAGAACTAAAGTATGGCTATCTATCAGTAGTAGATACGACATTAAGAGTTTCCGTTCCCGACTGTTAATGAATGGTTTGGACAAAATCATCGATCCGTAGGGTGTGTTAAGCCATGCAAAACGCACCACTAACCCAAACCACCCCCACGAAACGTAAATACTTCGATTATGGAGAAATTAACGAAATCTATTGATTGATTAATTTGTAAATAAAAGATGCAGCAGTCTGCCTAAAGAGGTATTCTCATCCTACGGGGATGCATTCTATCCTTTGGGGAGAAAATGAATAGTCGTGATTCAATGAACGATCGTGAACTGAAACCCACGCAGTCCCCTTTGTCAAAACCAACTGACAATCTAGCCATGTCCCTTTTAGGAGCTTGAGCGCATGAATAAAATCAGCACCAACAAGATCAAATCAGCGACTCCGTTTCTCCTTTGGTTTCGTCGCTATCTGCCACAAGCACTACAAGCGCGAGTGCGCCCCTACCTTGACCAACCCTACCAACTGGCGCTCAACATTCTCGATTGTTGTAATCCGACTCAGCCGATCGCTGTCGGAAATATTGCTCAAGATGCCAGCGTGACGCGAGAAACGGCGAGACAGGTCTTATTGGCGCTCAAAGAGGGCGGAATGCTGTTTGCGGTGAGTCCGACTAAGGGCTGGCAACCTCTAGAGATAGAGTCATTGTCCTCTGAAGCGATCGCAGGTCTTGAGTCCGATCGCCTTGAACTTGCTTTGTGGGTCGATCATGTACACCACGTCTAAAAACACTCAAATCTCATTTACATTTCATTAGACTTCCTGCGCGAATCCGGAAACGCCCCCTAAATCCCCCACAAGTGAGGGAC
>NZ_JBJPHU010000113.1:0-21402 GCF_052939515.1 Phormidesmis sp. 146-33 | reverse complement strand
GCGTTGAGTCGGGCGTGTTGGCAGCGGCTTCGAGAGCAGATTGGAGCGGGACGGCTAATTTCAAAGGAGTCTGGCCGCCAAATTGGATGATCACGCCTTCGGGATTTTCGGCCTCGATGATGTTGAGAACGTCTTCTTTGGTGAGTGGCTCAAAGTAGAGACGATCGCTCGTGTCGTAGTCGGTCGAAACCGTTTCGGGGTTGGAGTTGACCATGATCGTTTCAAACCCATCGGCTCTGAGCGCAAACGACGCATGACAGCAACAATAGTCAAATTCAATCCCTTGTCCAATCCGATTAGGCCCACCGCCCAAAATCATCACTTTGCGTTTGTCAGAGGGCAACACTTCGGATTCTTCTTCGTAGGTCGAGTAGTAGTAGGGCGTGAGCGCCTCAAATTCTGCCGCGCAGGTGTCTACGGTCTTGTACGCCGGAACGATGCCCAGCGATTTGCGGTAGGCACGGACTTCATCTTCGGTAGTTTTGGTGGCGAAAGCGATTTGACGATCGCTAAATCCCTGGCGCTTAATTTGATACATCTGCTCTTTGCTAAAACTCGTCAGCGTCGTGCGTTTGAGCAGTTTTTCGGTTTCGAGCAGGTCGGCCATTTTGTCGAGAAACCAGGGGTCGATGTTGGTGAGTTCGTAGATTTCGTCTACGCCCATTTTCATCTGCATGGCATGACGAACGGTGAAGATACGATCGGGGTTCGGAGTCCTTAAGCCTGCACGAATTTGTTCCAAACTGGGCAACATTTCCTGGCGATCGCAGCCCCATCCTGCGCGACCTGTTTCTAGCGATCGCAGAGCTTTTTGAAAAGATTCCTGGAAGGTGCGCCCGATCGCCATTGCTTCGCCTACAGACTTCATTTGAGTGGTCAGAACGGCTGGCGATCCGGCAAATTTCTCAAAGGCAAAGCGGGGGATTTTGGTCACGACATAATCGATCGTCGGTTCAAAGCTGGCGGGTGTCTTTTTGGTGATGTCGTTGGGAATCTCATCCAATGTGTAGCCGACGGCGAGTTTTGCGGCCATTTTGGCGATCGGAAACCCTGTCGCCTTGGACGCTAAAGCCGAACTGCGCGACACACGAGGATTCATCTCAATCACGACCAACTCACCCGTCACCGGATTGATCGCAAACTGAATATTTGACCCACCTGTCTCAACGCCAATCTCGCGAATAATCTTGATCGAAGCGTCTCGCAGCCGTTGATATTCTTTGTCAGTCAGCGTTTGAGCGGGAGCCACCGTGATCGAGTCGCCCGTATGAATGCCCATCGGATCAAGGTTCTCGATCGAGCAGATAATCACCACGTTATCCGCCAAATCTCGCATCACCTCTAGCTCATATTCCTTCCAGCCGAGCAGCGACTTTTCGATCAAAATTTGAGAGACGGGACTGGCATCTAGCCCAGATTGAGCAATTTCCTCAAATTCTTTTTGGTTGTAGGCAATGCCGCCGCCCGATCCGCCCATTGTGAAGGCTGGACGAATGATCAACGGATAGCTGCCAATCTGCTTGCCGATCGCCTGCGCTTCTTCCGGAGTCTCAGCCAGACCAGACGGACACACAGCCACCCCAATCCGCCCCATCGCTTCCTTAAACAGGCGACGGTCTTCGGCCATCTCGATCGCCGGGAGCTTGGCCCCGATCAATTCGACGTTGTATTTGTCTAGCGTGCCGTTTTTAGCTAGAGAGACGGCCAGGTTGAGGGCAGTTTGTCCCCCCATTGTCGGCAGAAGGGCATCCGGGCGTTCTTTTTCGATGATCAGGGCCACCATTTCGGGAGTCAGTGGCTCAATGTAGGTGCGATCGGCGGTGTCGGGGTCGGTCATGATCGTCGCCGGATTGGAGTTGACCAAAACCACTTCGTATCCTTCGTCTCGCAAGGCTTTACAGGCTTGGGTTCCAGAATAATCGAATTCGCAGGCTTGCCCGATCACAATCGGGCCAGAACCAATCAAGAGGATTTTGTGGAGGTCATTGCGACGGGGCATAAGGGTTTAGCCAACTCTTTGAGGTGAAATCCCAATCATTGTAGAGGCTTTCATTTACAGATTTGTGACTGTTTTATCTATTTGACTCGATCGGGGGTCAGGTTAATTCAGAAACTCATTTAGACAGAAGCAATTTACGCGGCTTCGGTATGATGGGGGCAGCGTTTGGGGTAGCTGTCAGATGGAGAAGTCGCTTCTAGAAACCTTTCGGAAGGCTTATCGAGATTTAGAATTGTTTCCGTTGCTGACGGCGGAGCAAATTGCGGCGTTTCGGGTGGAGTATGGCAATGAGACGATCGCCCGACTTGAGCAAGCGATCGAAGACGCGCCCACCAATGGCAAGCTGGTTTTTGCGGGGCATCGGGGCTGTGGCAAATCGACGCTGCTGGCTAAGTTTTCTAACAAGATGATGCGGCAGGGCTATTTTGTGGTGTTCTTTTCGATCGCTGATCTGGTTGAGATGTCAGCCGTCGATCATGTGAATATTTTGTATTCGGTGGCGCTGTCGATGATGAGTGAGGCGACCAAGCGACAAATTCCGATTTCGGAAGGCATTAAGCAAGATTTGCTGCACTGGTTTTCGACGACGCAGACGCAGGTCAGCAGTCAAGATATCAAAACTGAAATGGGCGTGGGGGGTGAATTTTTCAAAGTTTTGACTGCGAGACTAAAAAATGAGAAAACCTTTCGGGAGGAGATCAAAACGACGTTTGAAAAGAGTATTTCGGAGTTAGCGAGAAAGGCTGATTTGATTGCGACGGCCATTCAGGCGGCGACAAAGAAAGAAGTGCTGGTGGTGATTGATGATCTGGATAAATTAGATTTCAATTTAGTTAAAGAGATCTACAAAAATAATATTAATGCACTCTTTTTGCCCAAGTTTCGGATTATTTACACGATTCCAATTTCGGCGATTCGAGATAATGAGGTGTTGGCAGAGCTTCAGACGGCGATGAGTACGCGGATCAGACAGTTTGAGGTGTGTAAGTTTTATCGGTTTGAGGAGGTTCGCGATCCGACGGCAATTCCTAAAGAAAAGTCGGTCAATTTGTTTTTAGAAGTTTTACATCGTCGTCTGCCCAAGGAGCTTGTCGAGCCTGAGATTGCCATCCAGATGGTGCTAAAAAGTGGAGGCGTTGTACGCGAACTGGTGCGAATTGCGAGAGAGTGTTGTTCTCAATGTTTGTTGTTGATTCGCAGTGAGCCAGAGCGACAGGATATCGTGATTGATCAGGAGATTTTTAGGCTGGCGATTAAGGATTTGAAGAATGATTTTGCGCGGCCGCTGGGGTTAAATCTGTACAATCTTTTGGCGGAGGTTTACAAAAATTTTGAGCCAAATGATGCCAAGAGTGAGCAGTTTTTGTCGCTGCTACATGGGCTGTTTGTGTTGGAATATGAGAATGATGTGCTGTGGTATGACGTGCATCCGATCGTCGTTGATCTGCTCAAACAAAAAAAACTAATTGAGTGATGGATAACGACATCGAGGTAGAAAATCGACGAAATTATCAGAAGTTGATGGTGGCGATCGAAGCCAGTTCGACTCGGCTCAATTTGCTGCTGGCGGTGTGTGACGATCGTAGTCTGCGGGAGCAGTTGATTCAAGACTATGAGCGAGAGTTGCGCGGTCAAGACTTTTTGACGTATCGGGTCAGGGTGCGATCGCAGGAGCCGAGTTTGCGGTATGCGCTAGAGCAGTTGGTCAATACACAGCCTGATCTTACGAGCGGCAAGCCCGCGATCGTCACGGTGTTGGGCATTGATGAGTTGTTGCCTGTCAAGCTTGATGCGCCCCGGTCTGAGCAAGATCGGTTTTTTGGCTATTTGCAGTGGACGCGGGAGGCGCTGCGATCGTTTGAGTTTCCGATCGTGGTGTGGTTGACGAATCCGGTGTTGGTGAGGCTGGCAGAGCGGGCACCTGATTTTTGGAGTTGGCGGGGCGGGGTGGTCTGGTTTGAGGGCAAGCCTCAGATAGATTATTCACACTTTGCGCGATCGGAGGTGCGATCGTCTGAGCCGCCTGATCCGTCTGGTTTGCAGCCCGAAGAGTTGTTGGCGATGATCGAGCAGATCGAGCGGCAGCAAGGCACAGATGCACCGTTGTTGGCGACGCTGTATGAGAGTCTGGGGCGAACTTATGAGCGGCGTTATGGAGATTCTGAAAATCGCAGACGGGCGATCGGGTTTTATGAGAAAGCGATCGCGCTTCAGACAAAGCTGGGGCTGGAGTCTGATCTGGCGGAGAGCTTTTTTCGGCTGGGGAATCTGCTTTCTGAGCTAAAAGACGATGTGACCAAGGCGCTGGAGTGTTATCAGACCGCACTGGAGCTATATCGCAAATTTGAAGACCAGTCAGGCGAGGCGAATACGCTCCAAGCGGTGGGGGATGTGCTGCAATTTCTTGACCGACGTTCTGAAGCGTTAGAGAACTATCAGAGCGCGATGGGGCTGTTTCGCGACGTGGGGGATCGATTGGGCGAGGCGAATACGCTCCAAGCGGTGGGGGATGTGCTGCAATTTCTTGACCGACGTTCTGAAGCGTTAGAGAACTATCAGAGCGCGATGGGGCTGTTTCGCGACGTGGGGGATCGATTGGGCGAGGCGAATACGCTCAACAGCTATGGTGAGTTTTATTTTTCTCAAGCAGAGTACGATCGCGCCCTCTCTTATTATCAGCAAGCCTTAGACCTCGCACAGCAGATTGGCGCTCGCTACAGTCAGGCCCGATTTCTGTTCTACAAAGCACGCACACTCGCAAAGCTAGACCAAAAATGGGAAGCAACCCAAACCTATCAAGCCGCCGCCGACCTGCTTGCAGACATTGGGCTAAACGATCTGGTCGAACTCTGTGAAACCGGGATGCGAGAGATTGATCAAACCTCACGCCCAAAACGCAAACCTCGGAGGCGCGATCGAGGCTTTTGGCACTGGTGTCGGCAACTCTGGCAAAAACTACAAGTTTGGTGGCAACGCTTGAGATAAGAGATGAGCAATTGAGTTTTGAGTTAACGTCAGTTCGAGGAGCTTTTTCGCTCCGTTGCTGAGGGATTCGCCCCCTAAATCCCCCACTCTGGGGGACTTTGAATCAGCATCATTTCTTTGAACTCTGGAACTTTTTCTTAGTCAAAGTCCCCCAATTTTGGGGGATTTAGGGGGCTGAAGCCGATCGAAACGAAGCGAGTCACTCTCCTCGAACTGACATTGAGTTAGAGCGATCGAGCTTTCAGTCGCAACGATCGCATTGTGAGCGAGATCATTTGAGTTTTTAGCCCGAACGATCGCATTATGAGTGAGATCATTTGAGTTTTCAGTCGCAACGATCGCATTGTGAGGGCGAACAATTGAGTTTTCAGTCGAAACGATCGAGCTTTTTGCTCAAATTTTGGAGATGATCTACATTAACGTCAGTTCGATGAACGCTTCGCTTTTAGATCCAGGAACGCCCCCTAGATCCCCCACGAGTGAGGGACTTTGAACCAGAATTCCTCTAATTGATTTGGTAGCATTCACAAATTCTTGAAGGCACTGACTTCGTTCCCGGATTTGCAGGTGAAGAGATTCGTTTAGCGTTCGCAACTCTATTTATCGTATCTGCGAGGCGTATACACCCAGGTGTTGTTATTGCGTTGAATCGTGCGCGTTTTGCTGGAGCCAATCAGGATGACAGTACGCATGTCAGCGAGGTCGGGCGTGAATTCTTTGAGGGTGATCGCTCTAACTGCTTGTCCAGGTCTGCCGACATTTCGTGCCAAAACGACGGGCGTGTCGGGCGATCGCTGCTCCTTCAATAGTGCGATCGCTTGCGAAAGTTGCCAGGTGCGCTGACTTGAAATCGGATTGTAGAATGCAATCACAAAATCAGCCGTCACAGCAGCGGTAATGCGTTGGGCAATCATTGACCACGGTTTGAGAATGTCAGAGAGCGAAATGGCGCAAAAATCATGTCCGATCGGCGCACCAATCAAAGCCGCCGCCGCTTGCATCGCTGAAATGCCAGGAGACACGCGAAGGTCAATCGTATTCCACTCAGGTTTTGCTTCGCGATCGAACACTTCAAAGATTGCAGTCGCCATCGCATAAATACCGGGATCGCCAGAGGAAATGACTGCGACTGATCGCCCTTCTGCGGCCAGATCAAGGGCCAGTCGTGCGCGGGATTCTTCTTCGCGGTTGTCAGAGTCGTGGCGTTGTTTGCCGTCTGCGAGAGAGCCGATTAGATTCAAATAAGTGGTGTAGCCGACTAAATCGGTTGCAGTCTGGAGAATTTCTCTGACTTCAGGTGACATCCAATCTGGGCCGCCTGGGCCTGTGCCGACGATCGCTAATTTGCCTTGTGGTCGTCCGATTTGAGTCGCGTCGATAGGGTGGGGAGCGATCGCTAAAGTGAGGAGGGAGGAGGGAGGAGGGAGGAGGGAAGAGGGAGGAGGGAGGAGGGAGGCAGGAGGAGGGAAGAGGGAGGAGGTGGTCTGGGCGAGTGCTTTAGAGAGGCTGATTTGATTTGGTTGGGCGAGCGGGAGGAAACGAGCGGGAACGTTGAAGAAGTGGGCGATCGCGTGAAGGCAGGGGTTGGCGGCTTGGGTGGTGACTGAGAAAATTCCGGCAAGGGATTCGATCGCCAGATTGGACTCGATAAATCGCTGCTGAATGAGTCTAATCCACTCGTCTGATTCAATATTTGCAGTATCAGAAATAGCGACGGCAACCGTAGCGGGATGGTAGACTAAATAGTTTTGAGAACTAGAGATAGATTGCTCTGTGATTTGAATCGTTAATGCTCCAGACGACTCGATCGGTAACGCACTTTGACTCAGCCAAGGAGCCGTTCCTTCTAGCTTGACAGTTGCACCAGATAACAGATCTGACATAAAAGATTTGGCGTGTTCTGGATTCGATAAACGATAGCCAGAAGGCGGATTTTCTAACACTAAACCAAACCGAACTTCCCCAGTTGTGGTAATCGCTGGACGAACGGATAGAGCGTCTGCAATCTTTCGCGCCAGGTCATTCACACCATTCAATCCGCCTAATAAGGGAACGACTGCACTGCCATCTTCGGCGATCGCTAATACGGGCGGTTCGGCACGCTTGTCGGAGAGTAGGGGAGCCAGTGTTCTGATCAAAATTCCGGCGGCACACAGACCCACGATCGGCGTTCCTTGACAAAACAATTCTCGTAGAGTGTCCCCAAACTGGTCAAAGTGAACGTCTACGTCTGTGGTTCGTCCCACTAATCCGTAGAGTTTGGCTCCCGGTAACACCGTCATTAATTTTCGGGCAACCGGGACACTTTGCTGACCCAAAATCACCACGGCTACGCTGCTTTTTGTCATAGCTGAACGGTACTCGGCACAAGAATCATTGAGAAATAAGGCACGCGATCGGCATCCACTTCATCCAGGGCGACAATCCGCTGTTCGGCCATTGTGGCTCGTTCGATGTAACGCGCTCTGGACGTCAATCCTACTCTTTTCAAAACATCCCGAACTTTGGCAAAATGTCTGCTTAATTTAATGATAGCGGCCGCATCAGCATTCACTAACTGAGCTGCTAACACGTCACTCGATAAAGTGGCAGGCAACACGCTAAAAATATCATTGCGATAACTGAGGGGAATCCCGATCGCAGACGCACAAGCCATCGGAGAAGACACACCGGGAACTACTTCCGTTTCATACAAGTGAGCAAAGCGTGTGAACAGATACATGAATGATCCATAGAATAGCGGATCGCCTTCACACAAAACAACGACATCGTGACCTGCGGCTAAATGATCGGCGATCGGACTCACAGCCTGGTCATAGAGCGGTTTTGCTTCATAGGGGTCGAGGGCGCGGGGAAAGTGAAACGGTACTTCGATCTGGCGATCGTTGAGATAGCCTGCGACAATCGATCGCGCAACACTGGCGTGATTATCTGCGGATTGGTACGCTACGACGGAAGCTGATTTCAGCAAGCGATAGGCCTTGAGCGTCAGCAATTCTGGATCGCCAGGCCCTACGCCAATGCCATAAAGCCGTCCTTTTGAGTTCGTCACACTTCTTCCTCCATTGCCAACGCATTCACGGCTGCGGCTGCCATTGCACTTCCGCCTCGTCGTCCCAAAAGGGTGATAAAAGGAACGCCTCGACTATGGGCCGCCAGGGCTGCTTTTGATTCGGCTGCTCCCACAAATCCGACGGGAAAGCCTAGAATCAAAGCGGGTTTTGGCACTCCTTCGTCTAACATCTCTAGTAATCGAAAAAGTGCAGTAGGAGCATTCCCGATCGCCACGACTGAGCCTTCCAGTTGCGATCGCCAGAGTTCTAAAGCGGCCGCCGAGCGCGTGTTGTTGACTTTTTGCGCCAGCATTGGCACTTGTGGATCGTTGAGTGTGCAAATTATGGAATTGTTGGCGGGAAGTCTGCGTCGTGTCACGCCTTCAGCGACCATGCGGGCATCACAGAGAATGGAGGCTCCTGCTTGAAGGGCGGATCGTCCAGCTTGTACTGCGTCGGCAGAGTAGGCTAAATCTTCTACCAAGTCGGTCATGCCGCAAGCGTGGATTAATCGAACGGCGATCGTCTCAAAATCAGGAGGCAAATTGGCTAAATTGGCTTCCGATCGAATCATAGCAAAAGAGTTTCGATAAATTTCGTTGCCGTCTCGGATGTAGTCGGTCATAAAAGGGAGGAAGGAGGAGGGAGGAGGGAGGAGGGAAGTTGGTTAAAGAGGTTGGTTAAAGAAGTGTTGAAGTTGTGGAAGGGTGTAGCGCTGAGTGAATTCTCGAAAGGAATCTGAATTTTCGCGTTTTAATTGGTAGGTTTTTAACATGTTCTCAATGAGCGGGGAAAGATCTTCAGGTGGAATGTTTGAGTAAAGGATTTGACCGAATTTTGTATGATCTTCAGCGTTGTCTCGAATGTAAATATCATAGACGGCAGCGTTATCGTCGGTTTCTATTCCTAGTAACGTAATGTCACTTTCAGTATGTTGGGCACAGGATTTTTTGCAACCGCTAAAGTGTAAATTAATCGGTCGATCGAGCGTAACTTTTCCTTGCAAATCTTCGACTAACGCGATCGCATCTTGCTTAGTTTCTGTCGCCGAAGACACGCAGCCAGCCTTACCCGAACAGGCGACGATCGCACCCCAAAAACTTCTTTCTGACCAGTCCAGTCCCAACGCTTTTATCCCTTGCTGGACTTGGGGAAGCGATTGCTCTCGGATTCCTGGAATCAGCACATTTTGCCAGGGCGTTAGGCGCAGTTCACCCGATCCAAATTGCTTCGATAGGTTAGCTAATCCTTTTAATTGAACTGCTTCTAATCGTCCCAGAGGCAGCACAAGTCCGACATAAAATAGTCCTGGTTGACGTTGAGCGTGAATTCCTAAATGCTGATAGGAAGGGGAAGATTTCTTTAATTTCACCTCACAATCCTGAAACTTAAACGGCAAGCGCTGTTCTACTTTTTGTAGGTAAGATTCAACCCCAAACTCATGTAGAATGTCTCTCAATCGAGGCTTGCGGCGATTAATTAAAGGGGTTAGATCGCAATACACTTCAGTCAGCGCCAGTAAAGTTGGCAGAACCTGATCGGGTTGAATTGCTACGCCCACACCCAGCGGTGAGGTTCCCCGGTTTCCCAAACTGAGAGCGAGATGAAACTGATTTTTAACCGCAGAAAAGGCAATATCGTTGGGTCGATCGCGCACCGAAACCACTTCACCACCGTCAAAACAAACGCTAAATTTAGCCGACAAAATCGCAAATTCTGGATGAGCAATAATGGTTTGATTCCATTCAGAAACTAAAGGACGCACGTCGATCGCTGCCTGTCGATCGCTGCCCGCAGTCGGACTGCTCATAATGTTGCGAAGGGCATCCACTTCGGCGATCGGAGAAGCCAGCCCAATGGTTTGTAACTGCGTCAATGCCTCTGGCGAAATCTTGCTCTCACGGATTTGCACATTCGCTCGATTGGTCACATCCACAAAGCCGCCACCAAACTGATCTGCGAGATTGGCGATCGCTTCACACTGCTCAACATTGAGAACGCCGCCCGGAATCCGCAAGCGTGACAAAACGCCATCTGCGGCCGATGTGGCATAAAATAACCCTGGACAGGCAGTAAATTGGGACGATATCACTGAAACTCCTTCTCCGTGCGACGCAGAGAATCTCAAACAACATGCCTGATGACATTCCTAGAGTTGGCATTCTGACTTGGGCTTGCCCATTACAGTTGCGGCACAGTATCGGAATCTCACCGAACTTTCCCAACCCTAAGCTTCAGTAACTTAGCATGAGAACGGATCGAGAATCCTGCATCCTTAACGTTTTGTCGGATTGAAGGCGATGAGTTTGGACTTGGAGAAAAAGTGGCTGTCTGTGGTGGGAATTGGCGAAGACGGGCTGGCTGGATTGTCTGCGATTGCTCGTTCTCTCGTCGATCACGCAGAAATTTTGGTAGGGGGCGATCGACATTTGGCGATGATTTCAGAGAGCGATCAACGGGAGAAGATTGTCTGGGCGACTCCAATTCACCATTCTGTAGAAGAAATCATGCAGCGACGGGGACAGGCGATCTGTGTTTTGGCGAGTGGCGATCCCATGTGCTACGGCATTGGGGTGATGCTGACGCGCAAAATTCCTCTGGCAGAAATGACGATCGTTCCTGCTCCATCGACTTTTAGCCTGGCCTGTTCTCGTCTGGGATGGTCGCTGACTGAAGTTGAAACGCTGAGTCTGTGCAGTCGTCCGCTTGCGTTGCTGAATGCGTATCTCTATCCCGGTGCAAAGCTGCTAGTCTTGAGCGAAGGCAAACAAACGCCCGCGATCGTCGCCCGTCTACTCACCGAAAAAGGCTTTGGAAACAGTTCTCTCACCGTTTTAGAGCGTTTGGGCGGCGCGAGAGAACGCATCCTTCAAAGCATCGCTTCCGACTGGAATCAGACCGAATTAGACGACTTGAACGCGATCGCCATTCAATGTGTCGCTGATTCTAAAACCGTTCCGCGCTCTCGAATTCCTGGACTACCGGATAACGCTTACCACCACGACGGACAATTGACCAAGCGAGAAGTTCGGGCGATCACCCTTTCAGCCCTCGCCCCCTTACCTGGCCAACTTTTATGGGATGTTGGGGCTGGCTGTGGCTCGATCGCCATCGAATGGATGAGAAGTCACCCCCGCTGTCGGGCCATTGCGATCGAACGCTCCCGCACACACTACATTGCTGACAACGCCAACGCATTAGGAACGCCAAATTTACAGATTTTAGAAGGCACCGCACCCAAAATTCTCACCGACCTTCCTCAACCCGATGCCATCTTTATCGGCGGTGGCGCAACCACAGAAGGACTGATCGAAACCTGCTGGTCAGCCCTGCGATCGGGCGGTCGTCTCGTCGCCAACGTCGTCACCCTCAAAGGCGAACAAAAGCTTTTTGAATGGCACGATCGCGTCGGCGGCGAATTCACCCGCATCTCCATTCAACGAGCCGCCCCGATCGGTCGTTTCCTCGGCTGGAAATCCCTCTCTCCCATCACCCAATGGGTCACCCAAAAACCATAATTTCCTGAATTTTCTCCTCCCTCCTCCCTCCTCATCTCCCATGCCCCGCACAGGTTACACCCTTCCCGTTTTCGCTGTCGCTGCCGCCAAAGCGGCCTTTCTACAGTTATTGAATTCAGACCCACCCTCGATCGTCTCTCTCGATCTATTGCCCGACCTGGCTGAAATTCCAATTTCTCAAGTCGCCAAACTGGATGAAGTCAGCGCGATCGCGATTACGCTCAGTGATCCGGGCGACAATTTGGATTTGACTCGCGACACGCCGATTTGGGCCTGGGTGAGGTTATCAGAACGGGGGAATCAACCTCCACTCATCCTACAGGCGGGCGAGGGATTGGGCAAAACGGCAGCAGGAGATCCCGCAATCTACAGCTATGCGCGACGGTTGTTTGATGCGAATCTGTTGGCTCTGATTCCGGGCGATCGTACCCTGACAATTTCCATCATTCTCCCCGAAGGTCGTCAACTCGCGCAGCGTACTTCAAATGAAGCATTTGGCATTCTCGAAGGTTTATCTCTACTCGGAACGAGCGGTATCTCAAAACCATTCTCAGCCGCCGATCATTTAGAAGAATTTCGCGTTTCGCTTCGAGAGAAAGTGCAATCTCACTCCGATTTAATTTTTTGTATTGGCAGTAATGGTTTACAGGTAGCCGATCGCTTGGGGTTGGATGCGGGAGCGATCGTACAAACGGGTAACTGGATCGGTGCTTTGTTAGTCGAAGCCGGACTTCATAAAGCAACTTCGGTTCTACTATTGGGCTATCACGGTAAGCTGATCAAACTTGCAGGCGGCATCTTCAATACATCCAGTCATCTAGCCGACGCAAAACTTGAAATTCTCAGTGCTGCGGTAATTTCGGTAGGGGGTGATCTGGCTGCTGCTCAAGCGGTTCTTGAATGCAAAACGGCCGATGCTGCTCAAAAAAAACTCATGGAATTGAAGCTTTCAGACACAGTTTTTACAACGCTGGCGAGAAAGGTCAGTCAAAAATCAGAATCATACGTGAAAAAATACGCCAATGCGACGATGAACGTTCAGACGATTCTCTTCGATCGTCAAGGGCAAATCGTCGGTCAAGACTGGTAAAGTTAGGAACCTGAGTTAGAGAGATCGAGTCATTCCAAGCAAAAGCGTGGAGGATCTGGGCAAATGACTTCTCAATGGCGATATTATCCTGCAATCTGTTTGGGGTCTCTGATAGGGTTGACGGTGCCGATCGCGCTCTTTATCTATCAAATGTCGCCGCTCAGAAATCCTACGCTTGTCCTTGACGGCACCTTGGCTAACCGACTCCACTTGGTGACTGAGAAGCAGTGGTTTCAAGGAGCGACTACTTTAGCAATGCTGATCGCGCTCAATCTGATGATCATGATTTGGCAGCATTTTCAAGATTACGCCCTCAAAAAACGTTGGCATCGTATGATTCGTCTTTTGAGTACGATCGCTTGTTTCCCGATTTGGATCACACTCTTTAATCTAATTCATCAAGGGTTTGTGATGTATCTGCTCAATCAGAAAATTGTCTAATACCAAATCAACCAACAAATGATACTCATAAAAAATCAGTTAATTAACCGATTTCTATCTCTTAGATTTGAAAAGAACCTATCAGGGAAGCCGTTTCAAAGTCCCCCAAAATGGGGGATTTAGGGGGCGAGGATCTGTATCAGTAACTAGTGGATTTGGTATAAAGCTGGGTGAATGGTCGCTCAAAACTGGCAAAATTAAGAAACCTGAATCAGAACGATCGAGTCACTTCAATCAAAAGTTAAGCATCTGTTCTGGCGCTACTCACTGATCTGGCAAAAACCTGGATTACTTGCTGACATGGAACTGCAAGCACATTGCTAATGCTCAAATGCAAAGAAAGTTAGCAGAGATCAGCTTAGATTTTGGCTACGAGTTACCGATTCTTTGTACACCCTATGAACTGCTTGGAGATTGATTATGTTTCACGATGAGATTGTCGAAGAGATTCACAGAATTCGTGAGAAGGACTCTCGTTCGTTCAATCATGATTTGAAAGCCATTTTTGCTGACCTGCAAAATCAGCAAGCGGAAAGCGGACAAGGGTGAGGGTGAAATTTCGGAGTTATTTAATCCACGATCCTTAGCCCTTACACCAAATTGATCTTTGAGAGCTACAGATCTTGGAGAGCAACCTAAATCCTCCACTTGTGGGGTCTGCCGTGTGCACACACGTCGATCGATCTGTCATTGCTGAGATCTTTCGCCCCCTAAATCCCCCAAAAATGGGGGACTTTGAGCCGTCGTTATGGCTTTGAGCTTTGGAAATCTTTCCTTTGTCAAAGTCCCCCAGTCTGGGGGATTTAGGGGGCTGAAGCCGCCTGAAACGAAGCGACAACGACTTGTGTGTACACGGTAGACTTGTGGGGTAGGGTTGACTCATTCTAGCCAAGGGGGAAAGCCGGGCAACGCCTCCAACATCCCTGTCACCCCGGTCAAGGTTTCTGTTGCAAAGTTCCTTATACCAAGTTGAAAATAAGCTGCAACCAATTGATCAGTCAAACTTAGTCAAAGTCCCCCAGAATTGGGAGATTTAGGGGGCGAGGATCTTTAGCAAGTAACCGTTGATTTGGTGTCGCTGGTGTGAAATTTAGGGAGCCGCCCGGATGATCAACATGGCGAAAGATTGGGTCGAACTTAGGCCCCAAAAAAGCCCCCTGTGAGCGGAGGCCTTGTTGTGAGGTTAACCGTGAGCCAAATTTAGCGGACTGCTAGGGCGCCTGCGATAGCTGAGGCAGCAACGGACACGATCGCAGTTCCAAAGAGCCACCAGGCAGCCGTTTCAGCCGCTTTTCGGGTTTCTTCCGCTTGCTTTTTCGCTTGGCGCTTGACCGCTTCTAGACGGCGTTGGGCTTCTTCTTGAATGCGCTCCGCTCGTCTGAGAACGTTGCTGCGTGCGCCTTCGATTTGATCAATCACTTTGTTGGCTTGTGCTTCAGAGATGTCTTCACGAGAACTGAGGACGGCAACTAAAGTGTCTCGATCGAAGTGAGAAAGCCGATCTCTCAACGCATCAAAGCCCGCCTGGGGATCATTAAACAAAGTCCGCACATCGGTACGAATGCCTTCATAGTTGAGTTCGGGGCGATCGAGCGAATTCAGATAATCGCGAATTTTGGCAAAGATGCCGTCGATCACAGACTGAATCCGATCTTGAATCTGCTGCACCTGGGCGACAAACTGTTCTCGCACCGAAAGCACTTGATCGACCACGCGATTGGCTTCTTCTTCGGTCATATCCTGACGTTGAGCTAACAGCGCGACGATCGTACTGCGGTCTACATGAGAAAGGCGATCGCCCAGACTTCCCAATCCAGCGCGCGGATCTCTTAGTAATAGTTGCAGATCGCGCTTGATGCCTTCGGGGTTGAGTTCTTCTTTGTCGGTGTTGATCAGATAGCCTTCGATCGTGGATTGGAAGTCCTGAACTCGTTGCTGAGTGCGAGAAGCCAATCTCCGCGGCGATCGAGCAATTTTGCGAATCGAGGCTTGCACCTGGTCGATCGTTTGGTTAACCTGCTCCTCAGAAAGATCCTGTCTCTGGCTAAGAAGTTTGACCAAAGCATCGCGATCGAGGTGAGACAATCTGGATCTGAGGGCGTAGCTTCCCGCTTTGGGATCGTGCAAGAGAGTCGTGAGGTCGCGCTGAATGCCATCGGGATCAAGGGCTTGCACATTGGTACGACGCAGATAATCCGCGATCGCAGTGGTCACCTGATCAACTTGCTCTTTGGCTTTACCAGCAGCGATCTGAGGTGCATGAAGCACCGTGTTGCGGACATCTTCTAATTGGCTGACAATGCGATCGGCTTCTTCGGGGGTCATATCTGGGCGCTGGGCCAACAGTTGAACCAAAGTGTCCCGATCGAACTGACTCAACCGACCTCGCAGTGCAGACGTGCCCGCTTGCGGATCATCCAACAGCAGACGAAAATCGCGCTTGATCCCATCGGGGCTGAGTTCTGATTTGTGGGTGTTGCGGAGGTAAGATTCGACCCGCACTCGTAGAGCTTCTGCTTCAGATTTGACGCGATCTTGAGCCGCTTGAGCGCTTCCAAGAACTTTGTCTCGCGTATTCTCAAACTGACTGACCACCCGATCGGCTTCCTCTTGGGTCATATCGGGACGTTGGGCCAAAATTTGCACCAGGGTGTCTCGATCGAATTGACTCAGCCGACCTTTGAGCGCATCGTATCCCGCTTCGGGGTCATCCAACAGCAGAGACAAATCGCGCTGAATGCCTTCGGGGTTTAGCTCGCTCTTGTGGGTGGAGCGCAAATAGTTCTCGACTCGGCTCCGCACATCTTGAGACTGTTCTTGACCTTCAGCAGCGTGAACAGAACTGAGTGTGGTAGCTCGAATCGTTTCTAGCTGATCCGCAATTTCGGCAACTCGTGCAGGAGACAGATCGCCCCGTTGAGTCAGCAGGTTTACAAAGTCACTGCGGTTGAGTTGCTCTAATTGACGGCGCACGGCTCCAGGGTCGGCTTCCGGGTCAAAGAGAACATCGCGAAACTCAGTTTCTAAAGTGGCGCGATTGAGATGCCAGGAGTAGGTATTGAGCAAATAATTTTCGACATCTGCCTGAATCGGATTGAATCCAGGGGCTTTGTCTGCCACTTGCCCTGCGATCTGTTTGGCACCCCCAGCAACCTTATCCTTGGCGGTTCTAAGCTGTCCCAAAATCTTTTCGACATCCAGATCAGATAGGTCGGTGCGTCCCATGACCGTGCCCATCAGCGTCGAGAAGCCAAACTGCATCGCGCGATCGACTAATCCCTGTTCCTTTTGCGGCTGTTGGCCCATCTGACCGATTGTAGACATTGCGTTCGACATGGCATTCATTTGAGCGCCCTGGGTCGATTGCAGCATTTGTCCTTGACGACGAACTTCCTCGGTCAGTTGATCGAGTCTGCGGTTTAACTCATCTGAATTCACAGCACCCGGCTGGACGGTCTTCAGATACTCCATCAATTCAGCCGTCGGATCTTTGCGCTGTTGATAGCGATCGAGCGTCTGATGCCAAACCGATTCCAACTGGTCGATCAAGCCTTTCGCATCTTTTTTAGACAGATCTGTGCGGCTGCTCACCAGATTCACAAAGGTATTGCGATCGATGTGCCGCAGCCGATCCAACACTTCTGTAGACGACCCACCGCCGACGATCGACTGCAATTCTGGATCGTTGACCAGCTTCTCAAACTGTCCGCGAATGTTGCTCATATCCAACTGAGGCGGACGCAGTTTTTCTAGATATTCTTCGACCGATTCGCGCAAACTCATGGGGTCAAGACCCGATCCCAACTCTCGCCGAATCGCTGCCGCCGCCGCTTCTGCGGTAGAAACGACTTGATTATTAACCGCTTTGGCTCCGATCGCTGCCGTAGCCGTTCCGACGATCGACTGAAAGCCAGAGGTCGCCGTGTTGACAACCGAGCCGATCAGCGATCCCACCGTCGAAGAACTCACCCACACCAGCAGCGTAAAGTAAGCGCCCCAAATGACAACACCGAGGATCGCACCCAAGCCAGCACTCGGCACCAGACTGAGTTTGACAGCTAAAAGACACGCGACAAAGAGCGCGATCGTCACCGTGATCAACGTCCAGATACCGACTGCAAATCCAATTTTACGAATCGTGCCACCAGCACTTCCTGACTCATGATCGTGATGGTCGTCATCATCAGACGATCGACCCAGATAGGTAATACCTGCTGCAACTGAGAGATTCGTTAATAAGATTTGGAATGCGAATGCTAGTAAGACTCCTGCAATGATGGCGACAATAAATCTTGGCTCTGATCCCAAGACTGTCTGCCCAGGAGAAGTCACTGTTGGATCGACGGGAACCTGTATCAGCCATGCATGACTGAGTTCCCAAGTAATTTTTGAAAGTTGAAACATAGAAATTTCCTCGTCATTGCCAAACCCACGCAATCAGAACGATCGCGCCAGCAGGACTCTGTATTTTGAACAACGCTTAGAGATAGAATCGTCGAGCCGATAGGTAGACAACATCCTTCGCAAGTCTGAAGCAATAACCGTCGAAAGGATGATTTGGCTTGAATTTCAAGATTTTAGACTCAGGCACTGCGTCATAAGAAGGAGGCTAACTCAAATATTTTCTAAGGGTTTTTTGAGCTTCAAAGAACGGCTGAAAAGTCTGCTAGACCTCATGCATTAATCAGACGGGATAGACAAGTTCATCGCCAAGCAAGTCTGCAATCAGAATGGCAGCGTAGCCCGAACCATTTCGCCGTTTTCACGCTCTCACCCGCTAGACTGTGGTGTTGCTTCTCCGTTTTTTCCCATTTAAGTTGACTCAGATCTATGGATTCGATGCCTGTCATCAATGAGCAATCAACAGACTTAGCGCTTTTTTTGGCGATTCAAGCACAGCAGGTCAAAGCCCTGGATTTCCTGTACGATCGCTATGGCAGACTTGTCTACAGCACGGCAGTTCAGATCCTCAATAACGTCGAAGAAGCCGAAGAAGTGACTCAAGAAACGTTTCTTCGCCTCTGGCAGTGCAGCGAAATCTATCAGCCAACTAGAGGGTCGCTCAGTAGCTTTCTGATCATGATGGCGCGATCGAGATCTCTGGATCGAGTGCGATCGCGCAAATCTATCCAACAAAAACTTCAGCGAATCCAAACCTTCTCAGAGTGCGTATTAGACTATAACCCGCCTCTAGAGTTTGTTACAGTGCAAGAACGGTCTAACCTGGTACATGAAGCGCTCAAACAGCTCTCACCCGCCGACAGAGAACTGCTAGAAGCAGCTTATTATCAAGGACTAAGCCAGTCAGAGATTGCAAAGCGAGACGGCATTCCGCTCGGCACTGTCAAATCGCGCGCTCGTCAGGCACTCAAAAAGCTTCGCGCTGCACTCGACCACCTCGTTTAATCGTTCATATCCCACTCTGATTGCCATGACTCGCCCTACCGATGACTCCAACCAGACTGATTTAGTGGCAGGCTATATTCTTGACGATTTGAGTCCTGAAGAAGTTGCTCGCCTAAATCAGGCATTAGCCGAAGCGCCAGATCTCTGTGAGGAGATTGCATCATTTGGAGAGGCGTTTTCTTTGCTTCCCTACGGTATGTCGATCGCAGAACCCTCTGCCAGCCTCAAAGACAAAATTATCAGCGCCGCAAGTCAATCGATCGTGGGCACAAGTCCAGAATCTTCCCATTCCAACGTGGTGTCCGTCGCCTCACCTCGTCGCCACAGTTGGAAACGGTGGATACCCGCAATCAGCACTAGTATTGCAGCCGTCGCAGTCACAGCGCTCGGTTTGAACCAAATTCAGCTTAGTCGGCAGTCTCAGCAGACGATCGCCCTTCAGCAACAGCTTGAAGCCACCAATACTGAGCTAAACCGTCTTCGGAATGAACTTCAAGCCAATCAGTCTATGATCGCGCGTCTCAGCCGTCCCGATACTCAGGTGTATTCTTTGGTCAGCGCAACGCCAAACCCCAAAAACAGCCCTCCTGCAACGGCTCGACTGTTGGCGACACCGGGCGATGTTAGTGTTACGCTCGTCGCTCAAGACCTACCCAAGTTACCAGACAGTCAGATTTATCGGCTTTGGGCAGTTGCCACTCCTACCGCTACTCCGATGTACTGCGGACAGTTTCGTCAAGATGACAGCGGTACGGCGCAGTGGGCGGCCCCAAATGTTGCCTGTACCAAGAACCCTTTCAAGCTGCTGATCACGCTGGATGCTCCGACCGATCCAATTACCTCGGCCGGCCCATTAGTGATGCGAAGCTCCACTTAAGCAGCATTAAACCTTTCCATAATTTAGGTTTTACGGCTTTGGAATCTAATTTCTAGAGCTGAATTTGTCATGCTCGAAAAAAAGAGTCATCCGATCGTATTCTCACTTCGTAAGCTGATCAAGAATCAATCCTAAGCAGAATTCTGCAACGGAAGCAGTATCTATCGACTTCCATCCAACCCTACTCTCTCAACTTACCCTTTTGGATTTTTTACTATGCGACTCCTCTTTTTGTCGAAAGCAGTTCGTACCCTTGGTGTGATGACGATGCTCTCCGTGATGGTCGGCACAACAGTACAACAATCCGCTCAAGCTCAAAACAGAATTCCAACACAATGGGAAGTCTCCTGCTCCAATTGGACTAGCTCCGGCATCTTTGACGAGTTTCAAGGGATCAAGCTCACTCCAGAGCAAAACGCAGCATACGTGAAATTTGGGGATGAAGCCGATGCAAAGACAAGGAATCTACCCTTCTTCAGAAAGCGAGTGCTAGGGAGTGACCCTACTCCAGAACAACAAGCAGAAATTGACAAAATTCTCCGCAAGATTGAAGCTCAAATTGCAGCCCTTCTCACGCCTGAGCAGCAGAAAGTGTATCAAGAAACGTGCGCTTGAAGATTGTGATCCAGTTAGAAAAGCTCAAGCTGCCGCTCGCACTTCACCTGCTGAAGCTGCTGCCCGCCAGAGACAAACAATTGCTGGCATTGCTGCTGCGAATCCGAACTTCACCACGCTCGTCAAGGCACTCAAAGCGACAGAAATGGTGGGTATGCTCTCTGGCAAAACTCAACTCACCGTCTTTGCCCCGACCAATGCAGCGTTTGCAGCATTGCCAAAAGGAACTTTGGAAACATTACTGAAGCCAGAAAATCGCCAAATCCTGGAAAAAGTGCTGACCTATCACGTTGTCCCCGGTGCAATTGAGTCCAAAACATTGCGCTCCGGGAAAGTAGCATCAGCAGACTACCGAAATGCCATCACGATCGCGGTTAATGGCAATCAAATTCGAGTCAACAATGCCACCGTCACGTCAGCCGATGTGAAAGCAAACAATGGGGTGATTCATGTCATCGATCTCGTTCTGTTGCCCCCCGATCTGATGTCCAAGATTACCCCGCGCCAACAATCCCGAACGATCGTAGATATCGCCGCTGCTAATCCGAACTTCTCGACTTTGGTAACAGCCTTGAAAGCCGCAGGATCAACCGAAACGTTATCTGGGAAAACTCCCTTCACGGTTTTCGCACCGACGAATCAAGCCTTTGCTGCATTGCCGAAAGGGTCACTGCCGCAGATGTGAAAGCAAACAATGGAGTGATTCACGTTATCGATCGAGTGCTTCTACCTCCGAATCTATAGTCCTTGCTTTTGATGCGGAAGAAGCAGTGCAAATCTAGCAACTTCCATTAAACAACGTTCTCTCAAGCTACTCTTTTGGAGATTTCTACAACTATGAAACTTACTCCTTTGTCTAATGCCGCTCGCACTTTTGGCGTGATGGTTCTGCTCACTGTGATGGTCGGTACAACTGCACAACAGTCCGCTCAAGCTCAAGATATCCCGCCAGGTTTCGGTGTGCTTGCTCTGAATGAGGATGGGATTTGCCTTCCCCAACAGATCGTTTATCAAGAGTTTGGAGGTATCACCTTGTCTCCAGAGCAACAGGCAGCCTACCGGGAACTTGAGGCTAGAAGCAATGCAAGACTTGAAGTGATAACCGCCAACACCAAGATTGTCGATAACGCATTATTCTGGACTCCGGAGCAGATTGCAGAAGGTCAACGGATTGGTCGTGAGTTGGAAGCTCAAACGATGGCGCTTCTGACACCTGAGCAGCGACCAATCTATCAAGCTAACTTAGAGGTTCAACGCAGGATACAAGCCTGCACTGAACCCATTCCCTTTGACAGAATCTTTTCCCCTCGCCCGTATTAGACGTTCTTCCTGACGAAGATTCAGGGTTGAAACGGAAAGCGTGCTAGTGGTCATCAGATCCATCTCTGTCTGGTTCTACCACGCTCAAAAAGAATGCC
>NZ_JBJPHU010000014.1:0-89978 GCF_052939515.1 Phormidesmis sp. 146-33 | reverse complement strand
CGCAGGCGCAATGACGCAAACTAACAGCACAATTAAACCGCTGATCAGGGTCATCATCATCGATCGACGGAACGCATTTCCTTGCATGGATCGACCTCTAAAAATCGCTTTTTCACTCTACCGTGTGCTTTCAAAATCGTGGAGAGGATATACGCTATAGGAGTCTCAACGCTTCAAAAAATTGCTTATGCAGTCCCTTAGTCGTGTTCTCAAAAGTTTGAAGGCCTATCGTCTGGTCGCATTTGGAGCCTTGCTGAGTTTGCTGTTGTTGACGGCGGCCAATGCCATCACTCCGCAACTGTTTCGCTGGGGAATTGACGAGGGAATTTATAAGCAAGATTTACGCATTGTTTTAGAGAGTGCAGGCTGGATGGTGGGGGCCGCGATCGCCCGTGGGTTGTTCAATTTTGGGCAGAGTTTTTGGGCAGAAGCGGCTTCTCAAGGGATTGCTTTTGACCTTCGTAATAAGATCTTTAGCAAAATCGAAAATCTTAGTTTTAGCTATCACGATCAGGCGCAAACTTCTCAGCTACTTACCCGTGTCACCAGCGATATCGAGCAGATTCGTACCTTTGTGGGCACTAGCTTGATTCAGGTGATTGGCGCAGTCGTGACTTTGGTGACGATCGCAGTGATTCTATTGCTGATGAATTGGCGATTGGCGTTGATTACTTTGTCCGTTGTACCGCTTGCTGGCTGGATATTAGGGCGATTTCTCACCCGCAACGATCACTTGTTTCGTCAGGTTCAAGAACAGCTCGCCGATTTGAATTCAGTGCTGCAAGAAAATCTATTGGGCGTACGAGTCGTCAAAGCGTTTGTTCGAGAATCAGCCGAGCGATCACGCTATACCCTAATGAACGATCAGCTTGTGACCGTCAACATGAAAACGATTCGGGCCATTCGCAATACGTTTCCGTTGATCTTTTTGTTGAGTAATCTGATCACGTTAGCGGTCGTAGGTTATGGCGGTGCTGCTGTCATTGATCAACAATTTTCGATTGGCGAACTGGTTGCCTTTAATTCTTACTTACTGTTAGTGCTTCAGCCCATTTTGCTGATTGGATTTGCGGCTCCTGCGATCGCTCAAGCGGCCGCCTCCGCCGATCGCGTGTATGAGGTCGTCGATGCCGAGATTGAGATTCGCGATCGTCCCAACGCTCTACCATTCAACCAATGTGGGGGACGAATTACCTTTGAGAACGTGTCGTTTCGCTATCCGGGATCAACGATCGAAGCGATCAAAAATATTTCCTTTGAAACCAAACCCAACGAACTAATCGCCATTTTGGGCATGACGGGTTCTGGTAAAAGTACGATCATGAATTTGATTCCGCGATTTTATGATGTGACGGCGGGCGCAGTGCGAATCGATGGGCGAGACGTGCGAGATTTTACGCTACAAAGCCTGCGATCGCGCATCGGCACCGTTTTTCAAGCCACAACTCTCTTCTCTGGGACGCTGCGAGAAAATATTGCTTACGCCGTCCCGGATGCCTCACTCGATCAGATTATCGAAGCCGCCAAAACAGCCCAGATTCACGACTTCATTACCAGTCTGCCTGATGGGTATGACACGATCGTCGGGGAGCGCGGGGTCGGATTGTCGGGGGGACAGAAACAACGGATTGCGATCGCTCGAACGCTACTCACCGATTATCGAATTTTGATTCTAGACGACAGTACTTCAGCCGTGGATGCTCAAACAGCGGCCCAAATCCAATCTGCATTAGATGACCTGATGCGACGAAAAACTTGTACCGCTTTTGTGATTGCTCAGAGAATCAGCACGGTACGTAACGCCGATCGAATTTTACTCATGGATAAAGGACACTTGGTTGCACAAGGAACCCATGAATCGCTAATGCAAACGAGTTCGCTATACGGTGCTATTTTAGAATCTCAAGTAAAACGTTCGGTCACAACTTCTGCAATACAATAAAGAACCAACTGGAAGGTAAAAGATGGTACAAACTTCTCCTAAATCGCTAACGCTGGCAGACTTTCTAGCGCTACCAGAAACTAAGCCTGCCAGTGAGTATATTGATGGTCAAATTATCCAGAAACCAATGCCCAAAGGAAAGCACAGCGTTATTCAAGGTGAATTAGTTCCTGCAATCAATACAGTTCTTAAACCTCAGAAAATTGCGAGAGCTTTTCCAGAATTGCGATGTACGTTTGGAGGTCGATCGACGGTGCCCGATGTATCTGTGTTTGTTTGGGATAGAATTCCTCGTGACCAAAATGGTGAAGTTGCGGACACTTTTCTAATCGCTCCAGATTGGACAATTGAGATTTTGTCACCTGAGCAAAGTCAAACAAAAGTCACCAAAAATATTTTGCATTGTTTAAAGCACGGCACTCAGATGGGTTGGCTAATCGATCCAGAAGAGCGATCGCTAATCGTCTACTTACCCCAACAGTTGCCTGAAGTGTTTGACGAGCCAGAGTCACCATTACCCGTTCCCGCATTCGCCAACCCATTACAGCTAACGTTGGGAAATTTATTTGCCTGGTTGTCAGAGTGATCACAGATTCAAGTGATCAGAGATTCAATAGAACGGAATACTTCTCCTCGAATTCTTCTTTAACCGCTATGAGATTTCCCGCAGTTGCATCTGACCAGACAAATCGACAAGCCTCAACGCTAAAACGCTTTTTACAGTACCTACAACCTTATCGAAAAGAGATTCCGATCGCCCTCGGATTTGTGATGATTGGCGCAGCGACCCAGGCGATCGGGCCCTTTCTCATCGGCTGGTCAATTGACAATCTGATTGTTCCAGGAAACTTACCTGGTTTGTTGCTGATGTTGGCTGCGTTGGCGATCGTATATATTCTCGGTGTCACTGCGATTCGTCAACAGATTTTGCGTGTCGGTTTGATTGTGCAACGATTGCTGGCTCAACTGCGACAGGATATCTTTCTCAAAATTCAAAGCTTGCCGTTGAGTTTCTTTGATCGCAGCGAAGCGGGAGATTTGATGAGCCGTCTGCTGAATGATGTCAATACTGTAAATCAAGCATTCGGACAAACGATCGCTCAGATGTTGGGAAATTTGTTCAGCTTGATTGGAATTGTGATCGCAATGCTGATCATCAATCTACAACTGGGGCTTGTCAGCAACTTAGTGGTTCCGTTGATGATTTTTACTACAGGACTGTTTTCACGCTGGGCGAGAGCGAGGTTTCGGGTGACCAGACAAACGATCGGAGAGCTTTCGACTCGCCTTGAAGAAGACTTGGGCAGCGTTCGAGAAGCGCAGGCTTTTAATCGAGTTTCGCTCAACATTGAGGAATTTAGCAGTCTGAATGCGGCCAATCGAGATGCAAATATTCAGGCGGTGGCAATTACGGCGGCGTTTTTACCGTCGATCGATTTTCTCAATACGCTGGCGACAGCAGGCGTGCTGGCTTATGGGGGCTATCTTGCGGTGACAGGTTCGGCAACCGTAGGCGTAGTGACGGCGTTTTTGCTGTATGTGCAGCAGTTTTTTCGACCGATTCAAATTCTCAGTCAGTTTTACACGCAAGCACAGTCCGCATTTGCAGGATTAGAGCGCATCTTTTCACTTTTGGATGAACCCTCACAGCTTAAGGATGCTCCAAATGCGATCGAGATGCCGCCCATGCGAGGAGAAGTCACCTTTGAGAATGTCGAGTTTGGCTACACCAAAAATCAGCGCGTTTTGAATGGCGTAACCCTTCAGGCACAACCCGGTCAGATGATTGCCCTTGTGGGTCAAACCGGAGCGGGAAAGAGTACGATCGTCAATCTGATTCTACGTTTTTATGATGTGACAGGCGGGACAGTTAGCATTGACGATTATGATGTTCGGAGTGTGACTCAGGCGAGTTTGCGCCGTCAAATTGGCATTGTTTTACAAGATACCGTTTTGTTTAGTGGTAGCGTTGCTGAAAATATTGCGTTCGGTCGTCCTCAAGCAACCCAGGCTGAAATCGAAGCGGCGGCTCAGGTGGCAAACGTGCATGAATTTATTACAACGCTACCTCAAGGCTATGCAACTCTCTTGGGCGAACGTGGCGCAACCCTCAGTCAAGGACAGCGACAACTGATTAGCATTGCCCGCGCCGTTTTGATTGACCCAAAAATTCTGATTTTAGACGAAGCCACTAGCAGTATCGACACGCGCACAGAAGCTCTTGTACAGTCTGCGATCGCTCGTCTCCTAAAAAATCGCACCAGTTTTGTAATCGCCCATCGTCTCAGTACAGTTGCTCAAGCCGATCAAGTTTTAGTCGTTCAGCAGGGTCAAATTGTAGAACGAGGCACCCACACCGAACTGATGGCCCAACAAGGCATCTACGCTAATTTATATGCCCTTCAACTCGGTGCAGCGCTGGTTGAATAAACTCAGTCGATTGGGTGAATCTGACTTTGAATCCAGTTCCCTTCCTTTTTAAGCTACTGTGCACAGACAAGTTGATTAGATTCGTCCTTACCGAATTGCTTCGCCCCCTAAATCCGCCACTCTGAGGGGCTTTGAGCAAAAATAAGTTTTTTAGTTCCAGAAGTTTTTCATTCTTCAAAATTCAGGTCTGTAGCCGCTAAACTGAAACTATCCCCCTCTTTAAATCACCGATGTTTGGAACTTTTCAGCAAAGCAACCTGAGAATCGAAGTCAACGCCTCTGAGGAAACCCTTCGCAAAAATTTGGCTTCTCCCGCTCAATTTCCCAAGTGGCTCTGGTTTGAGCGATTTTCGGCTGGGTTGCCTGATGAAGTGCGTCCGGGGCAGACGTTCAAAAGTTGGGTGGGGCCGATCGCCATTCACCATCAGGTTGAAATTGTGGAACCTAATCGAATTCGGTTTTTGTTGAGTCAGGGAATTGATGGATTTCACGAATGGGCCTGGGGCGAGGGTTGGATTCAGTCGCGCATTGAAGGCATTTCGGCACTCCCGATCAATCTCGGACAGACGGCAAGTTTGCTGTGTCTCAAGCAGTTTTTGCAAGGTTCTTTGATGAGTTAAGGTCGATTTGGATGGGATTTTTTTGCTTAACCGCTAATCCGATCTGCCCCCCAAATTCCCCATGAGTGCGGGACTTTGAACCGGGAGCATCCCAATTGTGCAAAATCTCGGATTGCCCTCCTCACGAAGTGGGGCGAGAGCTTTGCCAGCCCGTCTCCCCAGTGAGAAGGGAGTCAGATCTCTTGTTCCCTCTCTTGGGGGAGCTACGGTGTATACACAAGTCTATACTCACTTCGTTCTAGTCGGCTTCAGCCCCCTAAATCCCCCATTCTGGGGGACTTTAAGCAAAAAAGACTTCCAGAATTTAGAACCCTGATCAGCGTTCAAAGTCCCCCAAATTTGGGGGATTTAGGGGGCGAAGGATTACGGCAAGTACAGATCAATCGACTTGTGTATACACGGTAGCCTTGGGGTTAGGGTGAGGGCAAAAAGACTGTGCTACACAATTGGGATCCTCCCCTTTGAACCGAACACTTATCCGAAAGTCCTCCAGAATTGGGGGTTGGGGGGCAGAAGACGCAAACAGCAAGGGGCCGCGTTCTCATCAAAAACTCACGATTCAGCCAATTTTCGTCGCTGTCGGGTGAGAATACTCATCACTTCGCCAAACGAGGGCGCAGGCAGCAAAGGACTCCAATCACTCGCATTTGCAAATCGTCGAACGTGCAAATTTTGAATGGTTTCGGTCACGCCGTCTGAAGAACCGATGATCAACACGCGCAACGCTTCATACTCATCAGATTGAGGGATCGCAACATCAGGTAAGAGATCCTGAAGCGGAATGCGAAGCGAAGTAATCGTGAAACGGGGAATGGAATCGGGAAGGAAACGACGTTGAATCGCTTCTAGAAATGCGTAGGCGAAATCGCACAGCCAAAAGCCAGCGTTCAAAAGACGTGCCATGATGAATACTCCAAGTTTAGGTTTCCGAAGAAACCCAAAAAACTAGCCGCCCCAAAGAGCAGAGCAAGTCGGAGCGGCCAAAGGAGTGATAGAATTCTCCATTAGCCCTCTGGACTGGTGCAGTCAGTCTCGTGGGTTAGCTGCCCTTCGTTGGTTCCAACAACTTTGGGCGGCGACAGACCAGGTTTTTTGGGCAATCAGACAGCCTTCCGGTAACGAAAAGGTGTCCTTGATTTGAGAGAATATCTGGAAATTTGATTCTCGTCAAGTGGATAGTTCAATATTTTTCTAAAGGGTCAGAATCCTCGATAAAACGACGATCGAACATCAAATCCAATGACCGGAGAACACCATTTAGCCAAGCTTCTGAAATCAATTCAGCCAGTTCTTCATCCAGAAGAGTATGTATTTTGCTGCGTCTCTGAGAAGTTGATGGAATGCTTAAACGTGTCTGCGATCGCTCAGTTTCGAGAATCTGAAGGAATCACTTTAATTATTACTAAACAGGAAGCTGAAAACGCAAATCTGGAATATCAGTATGTTTCAAAAATGATTACGTTATCAATTCACTCCAGCCTGAACGCGATTGGATTTTTAGCAGTGGTTACCACAAAGTTTGCAGAACATGGAATCAGCGTGAATGTTGTTTCTGCTTACTATCATGATCACTTATTTGTAGCGGTTGAGAACGCTGATCGTGCCCTAAAATTACTGCTAGAGATGAGTCATTCCGCAGACAATGAATAATAGATGATCGCCAAAAATCGAATCGGTAACTCAATCAATCGCTCCGGCCCGTGGGGAATGTCGCCCCGAAAGGTCAGCGAATCTCCCGGCTCCAAAATGTAAGTCGATTGCCCATGACGATACTCGATTTTGCCCTCCAACATGTGAATAAATTCTGTCCCCGGATGCTCAAAGGTGGGAAACACTTCTGACGCATCATCCATCGTGATCAAAAACGGCTCAAATAATTTAGTCGGCCCCTGATCATAAGCCAGCAAATGATACGTATGTCCGCGTTTTGTGCCCCGTCTGACCACCTCCATTCCTGCACCCTGTTTGACCAGTTGTGCGCCCCCTTCTGGAATGTTGTAATTGCGAAATAGGGTAGAAAGCGACACGCCCAACGCTCCAGATAGCTTTGCTAACGTCTCTAGACTGGTCGCGGTTTGAGCATTCTCAATTTTAGACAACATGCCGCGAGAAATTCCCGTCTGATCAGAAACCTCAGCGATCGTTAACCCATGTTTTAATCGTAACTCTCGAATCGTATTGCCCAAATACCGCTCTAACGCATGTTCAGCAAAAGACTCCACGATTTTTGTCGTTGCTTCCGTCATGCTCTCACCTCGCGATCGCTCATAATTTGAATCATAGCAAGAAACTTTGTTGACAGATATGAAACAATCAGGCACTATAAACTAATAACCGATGTCCCCCCATTCATAATCCTCTAGTGTGCACGGCCAGACGGTATACGCTGAGTCTTTCTTGTCCCGATCGCGTCGGTGTAGTGGCGGTCGTGAGTACGTTTATTGCCAGTCATCAGGGCTGGATTACGGAGGCGCAAAACCATGCCGATCAGATGGCCCAGCGTTTCTTTTTGAGACACGAAATCTTGGCGGATTCGTTGCCGTTTGGGATCGATGAATTTCGGCGGCAGTTTGCAGCGATCGCCCATCCCTTTCACATGGATTGGAAGATCACCGATTCTGCTCAAAAAAAGCGGGTGGTCATTCTGGTCTCCAAATTAGAACATTGTCTGTATGATCTGCTGTCTCGCTGGCAAAGTCAGGAACTAGACATCGAGATTCCCTGTGTGATCTCCAATCACGAAAAATTTCGCAAATTTGTCGAGTGGCATAGCATTCCTTTTTACCATGTACCCGTCACGCCTGAGACAAAACAAACTGCCTACGACAAAATTCAATATCTGTTTGCTCAAGCTCAGGGCGATGTGATGGTGTTAGCCCGCTATATGCAGATTCTCACGCCGGAAATGTGCGATCGCTATCCCGGACAGATTATCAACATTCACCACTCATTTTTACCGTCGTTTGTGGGCGCAAAACCTTATCATCAAGCCTACGATCGCGGCGTTAAACTGATCGGCGCAACCTGTCACTACGTCACCTCAGAATTAGATGCCGGCCCGATTATCGATCAAGATGTAAATCGCATTGACCACACCGATTCGATTGAAGATTTAGTCCGATATGGAAAGGATATTGAAAAAACAGTACTCGCTAGAGGATTACGATATCACGTCGAAGATCGCGTTCTGCGACACGGCAATAAAACAGTAGTATTTCGCTAGGAGAAATCGATGCCCCTACGGTTGTTGAAATTTGGATTATTCAAGCAGCATCCAGAGCCGCGAATGTTTCGGCAGCCCGATCGCTTAAAGTCTAATTATGACTTAGTGATCATTGGCGCGGGAGGTCACGGATTAGCCGCAGCATACTATTTATCACGCGATTATGGCATCAAAAATATCGCTGTTATAGAAAGAGGCTACATCGGTGGCGGCAACACAGGACGGAATACGACGATTATTCGATCAAACTACCTGACTCCCGAAGGCGTTAAATTCTACGATGAATCAGTTCGGCTCTGGCAAGACTTGTCAGAAGACTTTGATTTGAACCTGTTCTACTCGACTCGTGGACACTTCACATTAGCCCACACGGACGCTTCAGTACGCACTATGCGTTGGCGAGCAGAAGTCAACAAACACTATGGAATTGATAGCGAATTAGTCGATGCGGAGGCCGTCCAAAAAGCCTGCCCTGAGATGGACATTTCCTGCGGCGGCAAGGCTCCCATTTTAGGCGCACTTTATCACGCTCCTGGCAGTATTGCTCGACACGATGCTGTCGCCTGGGGATATGGACGCGGAGCCGACCAGCGCGGGGTGGAAATTCATCAGCAAACCGAAGTTCTCAACATCACCGTTGACTCCGGGAAGGTGACAGGCGTTCAGACTTCACGCGGCCACATTTCTACGCCCAACGTGCTGTGTGCAGTCGCGGGATTTACACCTCGATTGTTGGAGATGGTCGGGCTACGATCGCCCCTCTACATTCACCCCCTCCAGGCGATGGTCAGCGAACCGATGAAGGCGTGGCTCGACCCGATCATCGTCTCAGGCAGTTTGCACGTTTATGTCAGCCAGACCGCGCGAGGAGAACTGGTGATGGGCGCTTCGCTTGATCCTTATGAACTGCATTCGACGCGATCGACCCTCGACTTTACCGAAGGATTGGCAGCTCACATGTTAGAGCTATTTCCATTTTTGTCTCACGTCAAGGTGGTGCGCCAGTGGGCAGGCATGGCGGACATGACTCCAGACTTTGCCCCCATCATGGGAAAAACCGCCGTTGAGGGCTTTTATCTCGATTCGGGCTGGGGCACCTGGGGATTTAAAGCAACGCCTGTCTGTGGCAAAACGATGGCGTATACGGTGGCCCACGATCGCCCTCACCATCTGATTCAAGACTTCTCACTGGCGCGCTTTGAAAAGTACGAATTGGTGGGTGAAAAAGGGGCAGCTTCGGTGGGGCATTAATCATGAAAATAATGACTTGTCCGGTAAATGGGGCGCGAGTGATTTCAGAATTTGTCTGTGGTGGAGAAGTGCGATCGATGCCCAACCCACAAACCTGTGATGACAAGACCTGGGCGGATTATGTGTTCCTGCGAAATGGGGCACCAGGCATTAAAAAAGAATGGTGGTGTCATACGCCCAGCAATACCTGGTTTATCGCTGAACGAAATACCCAAACGGATGAAATCTTAAGCACTTATTTGTTCGGTGAGGAAGCGCAATGAGAAGACTACCGCCAATCATAGGTGAATGGATCGACCGCACTCAACCAATCGAATTTTTCTTTGAAGGTCAACGCTTTACAGGCTACAAAGGAGATACGATCGCGAGTGCATTGTGGGCTGCGGGTCAACAGATTTTAGGACGCAGTTTTAAATATCATCGGCCTCGCGGAATTTTGAGTTTGGCGAATCATGACATCAATACGCTGATGCAGGCAGGTGAGAAGCTGAATATTCGTGCAGATGTGACACTGATAGAGCCAGGAATGTCACTCACCTCCATTAATACTTTTGGCGATGTGACGAACGATCGCGCCAGCGTTCTCAATTATTTCTCCCGATTTTTACCCGTTGGTTTTTATTACAAAGCATTCCACGATCGCCGACTTTTTCCCGTTTGGGAACGTCTAATTCGCAACCTCACCGGACTGGGAAAAGCCGATCCATCCACTCCTCATATTTCCACACCCAAACGCTACGATTTTTGTGATGTGTTGGTGATCGGTTCTGGTCTATCGGGACTCTCGGCCGCCCTATCAGCAGCCAATTCTGGGGCAGATGTGGTAGTTGTGGAGGAGAGCGATCGACCCGGCGGATCAAGCACTTATCAAATCGGAACTGAACCGCATCGAGTAGAGAAAGTTAATGAATTATTAAACGCTGTAGAGAATCATTCTAAAATCTGTCTCTACACGGGAACGCAAGCAGCCGCCTACTACGCAGATTACTGGATTCCGCTCATTGATAAAGAACGCATGACAAAAATGCGGGCCAAAGCGGTGATTATCGCCAGTGGTGCCTACGAACAACCTGCCGTATTTCACAATAATGATTTGCCAGGTGTTATGTTAGCGTCAGCCGCACAACGCCTCATTTATCGCTACGCTGTCAAACCGATGAATCGAGCGATCGTACTTACCGCCAATGTTGAAGGATATCAAGCGGCGATCGATTTGATCACACAGAATGTAATAGTTGCTGCAATCATCGATCTCCGTCAAAAATCCCCAGAAGATTCGCTAAAACAAACGCTACAAGCCAAAGGAATCCCCATCTTTTCGGGCTACTGCATCTATGCTGCAAAACCGAATCCAGGCGGTGACGGGCTGAGTGCTGCGGTGATTTGTCCAGTTGGTGCAGACGGCAGCCCAGAGGTAAATTCTCGCCAAACGATCGCGTGTGATGGCATCGTTATGAGTGTCGGTTGGGCACCTGCGGCCAATTTGCTCTATCAGGCTGGCACCAAAATGCGGTTTGACGATTGCCTTCAGCAGTTCGTTCCCGATCATATGCCGGACGGGATTTTCGCCTGTGGGCGCGTCAATGGTGTGTTTGAGTTTGAGAAAAAATGGCTGGATGGCGATCGAGCAGGATTAGCCGCCGCAAGCTTTCTAGGACTCCCAACTAAAGGCGGTGCATCGGGAGAAATCTATCGATCTCAGGTATCACCGTCACACCCTTGGGCGATCGTGCCTCATCCTGCTGGCAAAAATTTCGTAGATTTCGATGAAGATTTGCAGCTAAAAGATTTCTACAACGCTGCTCAAGAAGGATTTGATAGCATCGAGTTACTCAAACGGTACACAACAGTTGGAATGGGGCCCAGTCAGGGTAAGCATTCTAATATGAACGCTTTGAGAGTACTGGCGAGAATCTCTGGTAAATCACCGGGAGAAGTGGGAACGACCACAGCCCGACCATTTTTTCATCCCGTCCCGTTATCGCATTTGGCAGGCAAAGGATTTACACCAGAGCGACAAACGCCCCTTCACAGCCGACATATCGCACTGAATGCCAAAATGATGCAGGCGGGAATGTGGAAGCGTCCTGAATACTATGCCCAGTCAGGGAAGAGCGCCAAGGACTGCATTCATCAAGAAGTTGAAGCCGTGCGGAAAAGGGTGGGCATAATCGATGTCGGAACACTTGGAAAACTTGAAATTCACGGGACAGATGCGGCTGAGTTTTTAGAGCGAGTGTACACCGGACGTTACTCCAATCTGAAAGTAGAAATGTCTCGCTATGCGCTGATGTTAGACGAATCAGGTGTAGTCATTGACGACGGAGTAATCGCCCGACTGGGAGCCGATCGCTTCTACTTCACAACCACGACCTCTGGAGCCACCCAAATTTATCGAGAATTGTCCCGTTTGAACACGATGTGGCGCATGGATTGCGGAATTGTGAATTTGACGGGGGCACGATCGGCGATCAATCTAGCAGGTCGTTATTCTCGTGACGTTCTCTCAAAATTAACCAACCTCGATCTCTCTAGCGCTGCATTTCCTTATCTGGCGGTTCGTCAAGGTGACATTGCTGGCATTCCATCCACGTTGATGAGAGTAGGATTTGTGGGTGAATGGGGCTATGAAATTCACGTTGCGGCTGAGTTTGCGCCAGCATTGTGGGATGCGTTGATAGAGGTCGGTCAAACCTATGCCATTCGTCCATTTGGAGTCGAGGCGCAGCGGTTGTTACGTCTGGAAAAGGGGCACCTGATTGTCGGCCAAGATACGGACGGGCTAACCACGCCCTTTGAAGCAAATTTAGGCTGGGCTGTCAAAATGGATAAGCCTTTCTTTATCGGTCAGCGTAGTCTAGAAATCGTGGGCAAACGATCGCTCAAGCAGCAGTTAATCGGCTTCATGCTAGACGCAGATTTTTCGGGCACTGCACCCCAGGAATGTCACTTAATTATCGACCACAACGAGATTGCAGGACGCATCACCAGCATTGCCTTTAGTCCGACGCTCAACCGATTTATTGGACTCGCCTACATTCAGCCCCACCTTGCCGAGATCGGAACTCGATTTTCGATTCGGGTAGATGGGTTGTCAAGCGCGGCCACCGTCACCCCAACGCCCTTCTACGACCCCGGTAACGATCGCCAAAAAACAGAAGTTCCTCAACGTCAGGAGGTCGCAGTATGAAGCGTACCAGCCCACTTTATGACTGTTTGCAATCGCTCAACGGTTCATGGCAAGAAATCAATGGAATGCTCTCTCTGGTTGATGTCCAGACTGATTTAACGTCTCATCTGAGCATGGTTGATCGATCGTTCCTAACTCGATTTGGGGTGAAAGGTTCGGGTGCATCGTCCTGGTTAGAAGGTCAAGGAATTGCGGTGCCTGATCGCCCCAATACGTGGAATTCTCTTCCTCAAGCTGGAATCATTGCTCGATTGGGATTGACTGAATTTTTGATTGAAGACAGCATTCACAGTCGCGTTGCCGATCAGTTGTCAACAGCGTGTGATGATCTGCCTCCAAAAGTGTATCCCGTGCTACGTCAGGATGCAGCGATCGCTATTCAAGGAAGTAACATTCATGAGTTATTACAGCAAACCTGTAGCGTTAACTTTCGTGCTTTGTCATTAGCCGAAAACCCTGTTATTTTAACCTCAATGGTGGGGGTGTCGGTGACAATCATTCCGGGTGAGTCGTATCGAATCTGGTGTGACGGTACGTTTGGAGCGTATTTGTGGCAAACCTTGGAAGCGATCGTGGAGGAGATGAGGGATTGAAAAGGGATGAGGGATGAGATGGGGTTGGTTAATTTTTAGAGGAGAACATTTGAATGACACCCGCAGACGCAAAGCAATTTTTGGAAAAACATCAGGTTAAATTTGTGCTGGCGCAATTTGTGGATATGCACGGGACTGCTAAAACTAAGGCCGTTCCTGCCTCCCATTTTGACGATATTCTTGACCCTGGCGCGGGGTTTGCGGGGTTTGCGGTGTGGGGTTTGGGAATGCAGCCCAACAGTCCTGATTACCTGGCAGTGGGCGATCCGTCAACGCTGAGTCTGGTGCCCTGGATGCCCGGATTTGCGCGAATGGTTTGCGTCGGACATGTTCACGGACAGCCTTATCCCTACGATGCGCGATACATCTTACAACAGCAGATCGATCGCCTCACCCAAAAAGGCTGGACATTCAACACCGGACTTGAACCTGAATTTGTATTGTTGAAGAAAGACGATCGCGGCAACATTCAACCCTGTGACCCCACGGACACTCTGGAAAAACCTTGCTACGACTACAAAGGACTGTCTCGCAGTGTTGCCTATATTGAAAAATTAGTGTCCAGTCTGCAAACGGCTGGCTTTGATGTCTATCAAATTGATCACGAAGATGCCAACGGACAGTTTGAAATCAATTACACTTACACCGATTGTTTAACCTCTGCCGATCGCTATATCTTCTTCAAAATGGCAGCGTCAGAAATTGCTAAAGAAATGGGGCTGATTTGCACCTTTATGCCCAAACCGTTTGCAAATCGGACGGGAACTGGGATGCATATTCATATGTCGATGTCGTCTAATGAATCGAGTAATTTGTTTGCGGATGAGAGCGATTTCCGTCAGTTAGGATTGTCAAAACTGGCGTATCACTTTTTGGGCGGATTGTTAGCTCATGCTCCCGCATTGACTGCGATCTGTGCGCCTTCGATTAATTCTTACAAACGGCTGGTCGTTGGTCGGGCATTGAGTGGCGCAACCTGGGCACCTGCTTATATTAGCTACGGCGATAATAATCGAACTAGCATGGTGAGAATTCCCGGTGGTCGGCTAGAGCTGCGTTTGGCGGATGGGTCGTGTAATCCGTATCTGGCAACGGCTGTTGCGATCGCTGCTGGCTTAGATGGCATCGAAAAAGAACTCGATCCGGGTGAACCTCACAACGTTAATTTGTATGACTTTTCGGACGCTGAACTGAAAGAAAAAGGAATCGGAGTTCTACCGCAAAATCTCAAAGAAGCGATCGATGCACTCGAATCAGATCACGTTATCAGGAATGCACTTGGCGTATTAGCGGATGAATTCATTTCACTCAAGCGAATGGAATGGGTTGAATATATGCGTCATGTCTCTGAATGGGAAGTACACCGTTATTTAGAATTCTTTTAAACCTATGTGTGGAATTGTTGGACTACTGATCAAAAAACCAGACCTTCGAGAATCACTAGGCGAATTAATGGTGCCGATGTTGATTGGAATGAGCGATCGCGGCCCTGATTCTGCCGGACTTGCCGTATTTACAGAAACACTGGCGGACACTCATCGAAAGTACAGCTTATACAGTGGAGAACACGTCATCGATTGGTCAGAATTAGTGCAAGCGTTTCAGACTTTCTCCAACAGTGACGCTGAGATTGAAATTCAAAATAATCATGCCGTTCTCATATCTGACAGCACTTCACAAACGGTGAAACAATGGCTCAAAGAATGCTATCCACACATTCATCTCTTATCAACGGGACGCAAAATCGATCTCTATAAAGACGCTGGAAAACCCTTGGAAGTTAGCGATCGCTACCACTTCAAAACGCTAAAAGGTACGCATCTGGTAGCACACACGCGCATGGCGACCGAATCCGCTGTTACCCCCGCTCACGCTCACCCCTTCACGGCTGGAGAAGATTTCTGCCTCGTCCACAACGGCTCTCTGTCTAACCATCACGAGATTCGCCGCAAACTAGAACCGCAAGGCATTGAGTTTGAAACCGACAACGATACCGAAGCGGCCTGTCGTTATTTAGAGTGGCGAATGCGCGAAGGCGACGACCTCGAACTGGCCATGCAAAAAGGCTTTGAGGAACTAGACGGCTTCTACACTTTTCTCATGGGCACTGCGGACAAACTGGCCCTCGTGCGGGATGCGTTTGCCTGTAAGCCTGCGATCGTCGCCGAAACCGATGACTATGTGGCGATCGCGTCTGAGTTTCGATCGTTGGCCCATCTACCTGACGTAAAACATGCTCACATTTATGAACCCGCCCCAGAGGAGATGCACGTATGGAAGGTGTAGTATTTGACCTGACCAAAACGCCGTTACGAGAGATCAACCACTTTTTGCATCACGAGTCCGCTTCCAAAGTCACCATTCTTAACCCCGATGGCGCTCACAATATTGCGGTCGGATTAAATGCGCCCATTGAAGTCGAAATCGTCGGACACGCAGGCTACTACGCCGCAGGCATGAATCAACTGGCAAATGTAACCATATTCGGCAACGCAGGAACCGGGGTCGCCGAAAATATGATGTCAGGGCGAGTGCAGGTCAAAGGCTTTGCGTCAGTCTCAGCGGGAGCTTCAGCCCAGGGCGGTCTGTTGATTATCGAAGGAGATGCCAGTTTGCGCTGTGGGATTTCGCTCAAGGGCGGCGATATTGTGGTGGGTGGCAATGTGGGCAGCTTCTCAGCGTTTATGGCGCAGGCAGGAAGAATGGTAATTTGTGGCAACGCTGGAGACGCACTGGGTGATTCACTTTATGAAGCAATTATTTACGTAAGAGGTGACATCAAATCACTCGGCGCAGATGCACAAATAGAACCGATGTCAGAAACAGATTATGCAACAGTTGAGGAATTACTTGCAAAAGCAAATTTTACATGCGGCTCCAAAGAATTCAAACGAGTTGCCTCTGCCAAAAAACTCTATCACTGGAATGCAGACGCAAATCAAGAATACTAAGGGCTGTAAATCCTTCACTCCAGTTTTTCTATTTCGTTTGGCTCTTCCAGATGCATAACCAAAGTGAATAATTTCATTGAATTTACATTGCTTAGAAGTCTTGAATTATAGCGATTTATTCAAAGTTTCTCAGAATTGGCAGTTTTGGGAGCGAAAGTCCCGACAACGAAGCGAAGAATCCTGATCCCACGACCCTTAAGTTTCAGATCAAAAACACACCCATTCTCATTTTATGAACCCTCCAATTACACAACCGTCTCGTGAAGAATCCTGGGGATACGACAATCGAATGATTCAATACATTCAGAATGCTTCTGCACATGGATTGTATGAAATTCGCGGACTGGGTGCAAAACGACGATTGCCACATTTCGACGATCTGGTTTTTTTGGGCGCATCGCTAACTCGATATCCGCTGGAAGGCTACCGCGAAAAGTGCGTTACCAAAACAATTTTAGGCACTCGATTTGCTAAAAAACCGATCGAGCTAGACATCCCCATCACGATCGCTGGCATGAGTTTTGGTTCGCTGTCTGCAAACGTCAAAGAAGCGATCGGACTGGCCGCCACCAGAGTCGGAACCTCCACCACAACAGGCGACGGCGGCATGACTTCAGAAGAACGGCTTTCCTCAAAAACGCTGGTTTATCAATGCTTGCCGTCTCGCTATGGCTTCAATCCCAACGATATGAGAAAGGCAGACGCGATCGAGATTGTGATTGGTCAAGGTGCAAAACCGGGCGGCGGCGGAATGCTATTGGGGCAAAAAATTAATCCCCGCGTAGCAGCAATGCGAACCTTACCCGAAGGCGTGGATCAGCGATCGGCGTGTCGTCATCCTGACTGGACGGGGCCCGACGATCTGACCATCAAAATTCAAGAACTGCGCGAACTCACCGATTGGCAAATTCCGATCTATGTCAAGGTGGGGGCTTCTCGTCCGTTTAATGATGTCAAACTGGCGATCCAGGCGGGAGCCGATGTGATCGTCGTCGATGGAATGCAGGGCGGCACTGCGGCGACTCAGGCGGTTTTTATCGAACATGTCGGCATTCCAACCTTGGCGGCCGTGCGGCAGGCAGTCGAAGCGATCGAAGACCTCAACATGAAAGGACAGGTGCAACTGATTGTCAGTGGCGGCGTGCGGACGGGGGCAGATGTGGCCAAAGCGTTGGCAATGGGAGCGGATGCCGTGTCGATCGGTCAAGGCATTCTCATGTCGCTGGGCTGCAATAGTGAAACTTATATTCAAGACGGCGAACATCACTCTGCAATTGAAGACTACGCCGCATTGGGAACGGCTCCTGGCTCCTGTCACCATTGCCATACCGGAAAGTGTCCCGTTGGGGTCACGACTCAGGATGCCATTTTAGAAAAGCGACTGCAACCCGAAATTGGCGCGCGACGCATTCAAAATTATCTGCAAACCTTGAACATGGAATTAACCACGATCGCCCGCGCTTGTGGCAAACAAAACGTTCATCATTTAGAGCGAGAAGATCTGGTGGCGTTGACGATTGAAGCCGCAGCGATGGCAAAACTACCGATCGCCGGAACAGATTGGATTCCAGGATTATAAGCATCTTGTCTGAAAGTCCTTCAGAATGGCGGATTGGGAGTAGAAGATCACAACAACGCAGCGAAAAAACTTCGTCTTGGACACTACCTCATGCACATTCTCTACCGCGACGGAAGCACGATCGTAAAGGTACTACCTTCTCCAGGCTTCGATCGCACCGTGATTTGTCCGCCCATTCCTTCTAGCAGCGTCTGCACGATCGCCAGTCCCAACCCATGTCCACCCGACTGTTCTTCATCTGCAAACCTTGCCCGTGCTTCGTCTACTCGATAGAATCGCTCAAAAATCCGGCTTTGGTCTTGTAGCGAAATGCCCACACCCAGATCGCTGACTCGAATCACTGCCTGACGATCGCTAGATTCCAAGTCAATGGCGATCGGCTGATGAGGTGCAGAATATTTAACAGCATTGTCAATGATATTAATCAAAACTTGCTTTAAGCGATCGCGATCGGCAATGGCTTCGATTTGTTTTTCTGCATTGACTGTCAGCGATCGATTGCTAAACTTTTCGGTCATGCCTACAACTTCTAGTACCAAATGATTCACGACCAATGGCTCTAGATGAAACTGCATATAACCGCTATCTGCCCGCGCTAAGTTTAATAGATCTTGTAATAGCTGAATGGTGCGATCGGCTTCAGAAGTGGCGGTTTCTAAGGCTTCTCGCTGATAATCATTTAAGTTAGTGCTGCGGCGCAATAGACTTTGTAGATAGCCATAAACGATTGTTAGAGGCGTACGTAACTCGTGAGAAACATTGCTGACAAATTGACGCTGTTGTTCCCAGGATTCAGAGAGTCGAGACAACATCCTATTAAAAGTCTGAGCCAGTTCTTTGACTTCGCTGGGTGCATGACGTAATTGCAGCTTTGCTTCTTTCAGATCATTTGCAGAAATCACACCCGCCATCTGACTCATTTCCTGGAGCGGTTGAAGCGATCGCCGAATCCGAATCGTCATTGCCACTATCATCGCGATCGTCGCCAGCAGACAAACCACAACAAGACTGCGAATGGCTGATATTAACTCATGCTGGTCAGCAGTCACATCCTGCGCCATATACACTGTTCCCAGCACTTTGCCCTTTACTGTCACCGTGCCTTCGTATAAAACTAGATAGCGATCGCGCACTTGATAAACTTGCGGTTTGAGCGGCATTTCTGCCAGAGACATCAACTCAGCCGTGGCGGTGAATGCAGAATTTAAGTCCGCAGATTGTGCCAATAGCTGATTGTCTGAACTTTTGACCCAAATCAGTAAACCTGAAGCAGATACATTATTAATTGTTTTTTGAAGTCCGGCCGCGATCGGCAACATTTCACTATAAAGTTCTACATCACGAGGAAAACGAGCAGCGATATATTCAACATTCTGGGTATGAGTTGCAATTAAAATTTGCTGCATTTTCCAGCTTGTCCAGATGCCAACGATACTTAACCCCAAGGTCGATAAAATGACAATTTCCAGAGTGAGACGAAACTGGAGTGAGGCTGGATTAAGGTAGTTTTGTCGGAGTTGACGAATTTCCTCCCGAAGTTGGCGAATCAATGGCATGAGGACGGTGACGATGGATTATTCGATGTACCAAAATTGTATCGAATGCAGAACGATCGCGCTGCTAAGACGTTAGACCTTAGCTTGGAGACGTTGGACTAGAGACATTTTGTTTAGCATCTAGCGCCCAAGGTTCAAAAACCAAAATTCAATCTGACTTCTAGATGAACGTTTGCTGAGAAGAAATCTACAAGAATTTACCTGAACTTATCGTTTTGTAAAGCTCCTCAACCGCCTTCATGACTTCTTTATCTTTGATCTCTATTGTCCTTACTGATGACCTGCACAGCGATTCTCATTTTTACTGCCGAGAGTCGCTTCTGTGATTTCCTGAGATAAGAGCCTTCAGGTAACTTTTAGTCATCATTTTGTGTCGATCGCATTCATTGTTTCGATTCATTTTTCTTGTAAACACTGAATAAAACCCATGACTACAGTTACTCAACAACGACGTAGAATCAATACGCGGTGGGAGCAATTTTGTAATTGGATCACCAGTACCGACAATCGCCTTTACATTGGTTGGTTTGGGGTTTTGATGATTCCCTTACTGATGATTTCAGCGACAGTCTTTACGTTGGCTTTCATCGCTGCACCCCCTGTCGATATTGATGGTATCCGAGAACCCGTCGCCGGATCGCTGCTCTATGGCAACAACATTATTACGGCTGCGGTCGTGCCGTCTTCTAACGCGATCGGGCTACACTTTTACCCCATTTGGGAAGCCGCCAGCATGGATGAATGGCTCTATAACGGCGGCCCTTATCAGATGATTGCGGCTCACTATATTCCGGCTCTCTGTTGTTATATGGGGCGAGAGTGGGAGTTAAGTTATCGGTTGGGAATGCGCCCCTGGATTGCGGTTGCGTATTCTGCTCCACTGGCAGCGACGGCCTCTGTGTTTTTGATCTACCCGATCGGACAGGGCAGCTTCTCAGACGGTTTGCCAATGGGGATTAGTGGCACCTTTAACTTCATGTTTGTCTTTCAAGCAGAACATAACATTCTCATGCACCCGTTTCATATGTTGGGGGTGGCTGGTGTGTTTGGCGGGTCGCTCTTTTCGGCGATGCATGGGAGTTTGGTGACTTCTAGCTTGGTGCGGGAGACGACTGAGAATGAATCTGCAAATGCAGGGTATAAGTTTGGGCAAGAGGGCGAAACCTACAACATTGTGGCAGCGCACGGCTATTTTGGACGGCTGATTTTTCAATATGCCAGTTTTACCAATAGTCGATCGCTCCACTTTTTCTTAGCTGCCTTCCCGGTGGTCTGTATCTGGTGTACAGCGTTGGGGATCTGTACGATGGCGTTTAATTTGAATGGATTTAACTTCAATCACTCTGTGTTAGATACGCAGGGAAATGTTGTCAATACCTGGGCGGATGTGCTTAATCGCGCCAATCTGGGATTTGAAGTCATGCACGAACGCAATGCACACAACTTCCCATTCGACCTGGCAGCAGGAGACGAAGTTCCGTTGATTTCTTTGGTCGATTAGTGGTTTCTCCATAGAAGTGAATCTGTTGTAGAAATATCGTTTTTGTGTTTCTACAACAGATTTTCGTGGGTCTAATTTTTATGCGTCAACTCATTCCAAAACTCATTCCAAAAGTTTTATCTATCAATCAAGAAATCATTATCGGCAACTAATAAACTTATGTAAACTCATGCTTATTCTTCATCAGTTCTTCAGGTTTTTTATTTATTCTCCTTTACATCTTGCACATTTGATTCGGTGCTTTAACTCACGTCTTTTCCCCATTACCTCTGATCTCAGAACCTCTAGTAATGGGGCTTTCTACCCCTCTATTTAGGAGAAAACTATGAGCCTTGTCACTGAGCTAATTCTCAACGCAGATAGTGAAGCTCGATATCCGGCACCTAAAGAGATTCGCATTTTTCAGGACTTTTTGAAAACCGGAGAACAGCGCATTCGGATCGCCTCAGTTTTGTCGGAAAACGAACAGCGAATTGTCCAAAACGGTAGTGCCAGATTTTGGGAACGGTGTCCGGTCACACCCAGCAACAGTGGCAATCCTCGCAAGACAGCTTCTTGTCAGCGCGATCAAGGCTGGTATGTGCGGCTTGTGGCTTATTCAGTGTTGGCAGGCAGTGAGCAGCCATTAGTTGAAATCGGCACGATCGGCATCAAGGAGATGTATAACTCGCTAGAAATTCCGCTCAAAAATCTAGTTGAGGCGATGCGCTGCGTCAAAGAAGAAGCGATTTCTCTGTTAAGCGAAGAAGATGCCTTCGAGGTCGCACCGTACTTTGATTACATCATTCGATCGCTGTCTTAGAACAGATTTGCCGGAGTGTTGAATGGTGACCTCTCTAGATTCTTCACTCCTTACTCTTCAGTTCAATTGAACAACATATAACCTTTAGGAGACTCAAATCATGCAAGATGCCATCACCGCATTAATTAACTCTTCTGACGTGCAAGGTCGCTATCTCGATAATGCGGGAGTCGAGCGGCTGAGAGCGTATTTTCAAAGTGGAGAGCTACGATCGCGCGCTGCCATCAACATTAGCGCCAATGCCAATTCGCTCGTGACGCAAGCTGTTGCAAAATCCCTGATGTACACCGACATTACGGCTCCGGGTGGCAATATGTATACGTGCCGTCGCTATGCGGCTTGTATTCGCGATATGGACTATTTCCTGCGCTATGCGACCTACGCCATGTTAGCGGGCGATCCATCCATTCTAGATGAGCGGATTCTTAACGGACTGCGCGAAACTTATAACTCGCTGGGGGTTCCGATCGGGGCCACCGTTCGAGCCGTGCAATCGATGAAGGAAGTGACGACTGATCTCGTGGGGGCTGATGCGGGGCGCGAGATGGGCGTTTACTTTGATTACATTTGTTCGGGGTTGAGTTAGACGTAGGAGAAGGGATGAGGGATGAGGGATGAGGGATGAAGTTGACAACAATAACTTGTTCCTTGTTCAGCATTCCTCGCCTTTAATTTTGAGGAGAACTATGAGCATTATTACGCGATCAATTGTCAATGCCGATCGTGAAGCACGCTATCTAAATCCAGGCGAACTTCAGGCGATTCGAGGGTTTTTTGAAGAGGGAGAGTCTCGTTTGCGGATTGCGATGGTGCTGTCGGCTAATGAGCGGAAAATTGTGGATAAAGGAACGCAAAGATTTTGGGAGCGATGCCCGGTCACACCCAGCAATAGCGGTAATCCACGGTTTCGAGAATCTTGTATGAGAGATCAGCTTTGGTATGTCCGATTGGTGACCTATTCTGTAATCGTAGGTGATACAGAACTGATTCGCGAGGTGGGAACGAAAGGGGCCCAAGAAATGTATAACTCGTTGGGAGTTCCGATCAAAAATGTTGCTGAATGTATGCGCTGCCTCAAAGAAGTTGCATTAGATTTTCTGCCTCTCGATGATGCGGCGGAGGTGACTCCTTACTTTGATGATTTGATTCAAGCATTCATCCCTTAGTCATTGAATTCTGTATTCACCAGCCTGAATACTAAGTCTTAAACCCTAACTCATTGTGAGTTGATAGAGGGAAAAAGCTCCCTAAATTCCTACCTGTGGGGGACTTTGAACTAGAACACTGGTGTTAAAGTCCCTCAGACTTAGGGGGTCTGCTGTGTACACACAAGTCGTTGTCGCTTCCAGGCGGCTTCAGCCCCCTAAACCCCCAGTCTGGGAGACTTTAACCAAGGAAAGATTTCCAAAGTTCAAAGCCAGGACGACGGCTCAAAGTCCCCCATTTTTGGGGGATTTAGGGGGCGAAGGCTCTCAGCAATGACAGATCGATCGACGTGTGTGTACACGGCAGGACTTAGGGGGTGGGGCAGAAAAGTTGAGTAACGCAGCAAAAAACCTCAACATTTAAAACTTAATTTAGCGGAGCGATCGTATGACGATTCCAACCAGTGGCGGCAGCCCAATTATTCGTCCGCAGCAATATCAAACACTTCCGACGACGGTGATTTCTCACGCAGAACAACACGATCGCTGTTTGCAGGACAGTGAACTCAAGACACTAGGTGGTTTCTTTGAGTCGGGGACAAAGCGCTTACAGGTCGTAGAGACGCTCAATCAACATGCTGACGAGATTGTGTCAGCGGGAGCTGATCGCATCTTTTTTGGGGGCTTGCCGATGGCGTTTTTAGAGCGTCCGCCCAATCGTCAAAACCTGCCGGGATACAACGTCTTATTGAGAGATTTGGGCGATCGTCCCAAAGAAAGACTCAAAGTGCAAAGTTCGACGTTTAATAATCCACTTCAGGATGTGTGGCGGTTTCTCAAAGTGCAGTTGACCGAAGGGCGAGCGCCGCTGCCAGATGGGTTTCGTCCGATCAATATTTCGCGCTATGGGCCGGTGCGAATGAAGCGATCGATGCGTGATCTCGGCTGGTTTTTGCGCTATGTCACATATGCGATCGTGGCAGGTGATTCTAGCATTATCGCAACCAATGTTCGAGGATTGCGCGGAGTCATTCCTGAAGATGTAACTGAGGCGACTGTTGTAGCGATTCAAGATATGTTGTGGAAGGCGTTGAGTTACTTTCAAAACGACCTAGAGGCGACGGCGATCGTTCAAGAACCGTTTGATGTTTTGCTGACGGAATACATTGTTGAGAAACCGCAGAACCGTTTGCGGCAGGGCGTTTCTAGTGATCACCAGGGATTAGAACTGCCCGAAAGCTATGGGTTGTCTGCCACCAATCGACCTAAGTTTGTGATGAAGCCCGGCCTGCCCGCCACCGAACAGGAAGCCGTGATCAAAGCCGCCTATCGCCAAATATTTGAGCGGGATGTGACTCGTGAATATGGCCTATCGCTGACTGATTTAGAATCTAAATTTAAGAGTGGGCAGTTTTCCACCAAAGAATTTGTGCGTCAGATGGGCAAATCTCGCCTCTATCGCAAACTTTGTTATGAACCGTTTGTGATCAGTCGCGTGATTGAGTTGGCTGTTAGACACTTTTTAGGACGGGGCGTGAGTTCGATCGAAGAGTTTCAGACTCACTTCGACACCATCTCACAGAAAGGCTTTCCGGCACTGGTGGATTCGCTTGTAGACTCCGTAGAATACTCTGATTACTTTGGCGAAGAAACGGTGCCTTATCTACGTGGATTGGGACAAGAAGCCCAAGAATGTCGCAACTGGGGCGCACAGATTGAACTGTTTAAACACAGCGCTGTGACTCACAAAGTTCCACAATTTATCACACTGTTTAGTACATATCAGCCAACGTTCCACAATCAACATTTCTATGGGGCTGGAAACGATCCGCTAGAGATTCAGTTTGGCACAATTTTTCCAGAACAGAATTGGAAGCATCACGATCGTCCCGCTGCCTTTAACAAAGATCACCAACGCATTCTGATCGGTTACAGAACAGAAAACGGGAATGGGAACGGCAACGGACACTCAGAAACCTGGGGGAAAGCTCCCGGATTAGACAGTCAGCCTGTTGTGAAACTGCATCATACCAATGGTAAACATGGCGGTAAGAACGGCAAAAATTCAGAGCAGGGAGCCAGCGTAGACCTTCTCAACAACTCTCCAGACTTGTTTATCCAGAAAGCTTACCGACAAATCTTTGGACGCGATATCTACCCCGAACAGCGCAACGTCACTGCCGAAATCAAGCTAAAAAGTGGCGAGATCACCGTCAGAGAATTTGTGCGTCAGGTAGCCAAATCTCGATCGTTCCGTCAACTCTATTGGGAAACGCTGTATGTGACCAAAGCGATCGAGGTGATTCATCGTCGTCTTTTGGGTCGTCCCACCACTGGCAGGCAGGAAATGAACCGATACTATGATCTGTGCGCCCGCAAAGGTTTCTATGCGCTGATTGACGAACTGATCGATTGCACCGAGTATCGACAAGCTTTTGGAGACGAAACGGTTCCTTTTGAGCGCTATGTGACTCCACGCGGCTTTGAGATGCGATTTCATCGAGGGGAAGCGGCTCGTCTACACGATCGCCAGGGCAATCCTCTAATCGGAGAGCGTGTCTTTCATGGCACATGGGTCAAACCAACGTGGCAAAAAGCCAGAGCCAGCATTCAAGGCGATCGTCCAGAGTTTCGCGGAACCCAAAAATTACTCAGCACCACAAAACTTGATCAACGCCGATTGGAACCGAACAAACATAGTGAAGATCGCGATCAAAGCAATACTCAAGAACCTTCTGAAGTTACATCTGAAGCAACAGAATTTCAACCCGAATTAAACCCAGTTGAGTCATAGACCTATGGTGTTAATCCAAAAGTTTTCAAACAATCCCTGGAGACGATTTTACCGTCGAGTCTTTCGCTTCAAAAAGCTGTCTATCAGTTGGTTTGGAGGAATTCAAGTTTTTTCAGGAGAACCCTATGAGCCTCGTCAAACAAATGATTCTCAACGCCGATGAGGAGTTGCGCTATCCCGATCTGAGCGAGATTCGGATGATACAAAATTTCTTTAAAACGGGCGATCGCCGCATCCGCATTGCTGCAATTTTGGCGAAAAACGAACAGCGTTTAGTCGATCGCGGCAGTCAGCGCTTTTGGAAACGATGTCCGGTCACGCCTAGCAACAGTGGCAATCCTCGCAAAACGGCATCCTGTCAGCGCGACCAGGGCTGGTATGTGCGGCTAGTCGCTTACTGTGTGCTGGCGGGCAACGACGAACCAATGGCAGAGATCGGCACGATCGGCATGAAAGAAATGTATCGATCGCTGGGTATTCCTCTCGCCAACTGGGTCGAAGCGGTGCGCTGTCTCAAGGAAGAAGCGATCGTTTTACTGGGCGAAGAAGATGCTGCCGAAGCCACGCCCTACTTCGATCACATTATTCAAGCCCTCGCCCTTCCAGGCAGTCCCTACTTTATGAACAACGGAACACGAGAGTACTAATTGGAGGCACGTCCATGACGATCGCATTACAACGCCCCATTTCTGGGGGAGACTGGTTTCGCACGGTAGATGATTGGTTAAAGCGCGATCGCTTTGTGTTTATTGGTTGGTCAGGTTTGCTGTTGTTTCCCTGTGCTTATCTGGCGATCGGGGGTTGGTTTACGGGGACGACGTTTGTGAGTTCCTGGTACACCCACAACATCGCCAGTTCTTATTTAGAAGGCTGTAACTTTTTGACAGCAGCGGTATCGACTCCTGCGGATAGTTTGGGTCACTCACTGTTACTTTTGTGGGGGCCCGAAGCGCAAGGCGATCTGACTCGCTGGATGCAATTGGGCGGATTGTGGAATTTTGTGGCACTGCATGGAGCCTTTGCCCTGATTGGTTTCTGCTTGCGCCAGATGGAGGTTGCGCGGCTGATTGGGCTTCGTCCTTATAATGCGATCGCCTTTTCTGCTCCGATCGCTGTCTTTGTGGCCACGTTTTTAATTTATCCATTGGGACAATCAAGCTGGTTCTTTGCGCCTAGCTTTGGGATTGCTGCAATTTTCCGATTCCTATTGTTTGTCCAGGGCTTTCACAATTTTACGTTAAATCCATTCCATATGATGGGTGTAACGGGTGTGTTGGGGGGTGCATTGCTGTGTGCCATTCATGGAGCAACGGTTGAAAATACCTTGTATCAAGATGGTCGTGCCTACAACACGTTTGGCGCATTTGAGCCGACGCAGCAAGAAGAAACCTATTCATTTATCACCGCCAATCGCTTCTGGTCACAGATTTTTGGCGTTGCCTTTTCTAACAAACGCTGGCTGCATTTCTTCATGTTATTTGTGCCCGTGACAGGTCTGTGGATGAGCGCGATCGGCATGGCAGGAATCGCCTTTAACCTGCGAGCCTACGACTTTATTTCACAGGAATTACGCGCCGCCGAAGACCCCGAATTTGAGACTTTCTACACCAAAAATGTTCTCCTAAACGAAGGTCTCCGCGCCTGGATGGCCCCCGAAGATCAGCCCCACGAGCGCTTTGTATTCCCCGACGAAGTACTCCCCAGAGGCAACGCACTGTAGGCACTTCTGTAGGCACTTTAAGAAATGAGCTTTGAGCTTTGCACAAGAATATCTCATCACAATTCTCACTCAAATCCTCAAACTCATTTCTCCTCACTCCTCACTCCTCACCCCTCACTTCCTATGACCACCTTCTTCGATCGCACCAACATCACCACCACAAAAACCCCAAAAGGCAACACCATCACCTCTCCGAGAGAAGGGCGCGATGAAGCGTCTACTGGCTATGCTTGGTGGGCTGGCAATGCTCGGTTTATCAACTTATCAGGGCGCTTTTTGGGGGCACATGTAGCCCACGCCGGACTGATTGCTTTTTGGGCGGGAGCCATGCTGCTCTTTGAGGTGGCACACTACATTCCTGAAAAGCCGATGTATGAGCAGGGAATGATCCTTATGCCTCACGTCGCGACGTTGGGGTTTGGCGTTGGGCAAGGCGGCGCTGTGACGGATATTTTTCCCTTCTTTGCGATCGCCGTTCTCCATCTCATCGGTTCAGCCGTTCTGGGTTTGGGAGGCATTTATCACGCCCTGCGCGGCCCGGCTCGGTTGCCTGGATATTTTGATTTTGATTGGGCAGACAAAGACAAGATCACCTCGATTTTGGGGTTTAACTTAATCTCCTTGGGTCTGGGTGCCTGGTTGCTGGTTTGCAAAGCCATGTTTTGGGGCGGACTCTATGATACGTGGCTCCCAGGGGGCGGAAATGTGCGATTGGTCAGCCATCCGACGCTTAATCCGTTGACGATTTTTGGGTATTTGCTCAAGTCGCCTTATGGGGAAGCTGGCTCGATCGTCAGTGTCAACAATCTAGAAGATCTGGTCGGCGGTCATATCTGGATGGGTTCGATCTTGATCATTGGCGGCATCTGGCATATTCTCACCAAGCCCTTTAAATGGACGGACGGCATCTTTGTCTGGACAGGAGAAGCCTACCTTTCTCAAAGTCTCGGCAACGTCTGCGGACAGGCGTTTATTGCGACAGCCTTTATCTGGTTTAACAACACCGCTTATCCGAGTGAGTTTTACGGCCCGACCGCACCCGAAGCGTCTAATGCTCAAGCCCTGGTCTTCTTAGCGCGTGATCAAGGTTTGGGAGCCAACATCGCCTCAGCCCAAGGGCCGACCGGATTGGGGAAATACCTCATGCGATCGCCCACCGGAGAAGTGATTTTTGGCGGTGAATCCATGCGATTCTGGGATCTGCGCGCTCCCTGGCTAGAACCGCTGCGGGGGCCAAATGGACTGGATATCAACAAGCTCAAAAGTGATATTCAACCCTGGCAAGTGCGTCGGGCGGCTAACTACATGACCCATGCACCGCTCGGCTCTCTCAACTCAGTCGGCGGAGTCTCCACCGAACTCAACTCCGTTAACTTTGTCAGTCCGCGTACCTGGCTGGCCTCTGCCCACTTTGTGTTTGCCTTTTTCTTTTTAGTCGGTCATCTCTGGCACGCAGGACGCGCTCGAATCGCAGCGATCGGGTCAGAAAGAGGACTCGATCGAGACAATGAGCCTGTGAAATCGATGAATGATCTCGACTAAATCGCAGGTGGTCGCTCATGACCGATGAATGATGGATCGCGTTCTCAAATCCATCATTCATCTTTCTTCATTACGGTTTACTTTTTTAACACTCATTTATTTGGAGCATTAGATTTACGATGCTTCTACTCGTTGTTTCCACGTTTCAATCGTTCCCACATTTTGTCTACGCAGGATTCGCCTGGTCATTGGTCGGTTTGACAATTTGGAATATTTTGGCTGCGATTCGCAAAGTCACCCAACAAGCGTCACGAATGCACCAAATCCCCTGTGCAACCTGTCAATTTTTTACGGGCAGCTATGACCTCAAATGCACCGTTCATCCCCAGATTGCCATGACTGAGGAAGCGATCGACTGCTCGGACTACACCCTCTCAACCTTCACTGTAGTCCCTTCAAGAACGCCCTCTAAATCTCCCATCCCCGGAAAACTCTGACTCAAGACGCTTCTCTCAAAGTCCCCCAGAATTGGGCTACCGTGTACACACAAGTCCGGAGTCGCTTCGTTTCAGTCACCTTCAGCCCCCTAAATCCCCCAATCTGGGGGACTTTGATAAAGAGAGACTGCGAGCGTTCAAAGTCCCCCAATTTTGGGGGATTTAGGGGGCGAAGGATCTCGGCAATGACGGATCGATCAACTTGTGTGTACACGGTAGCAGAATTGGTAGGTTGGGGGGCAGAAGATCTCAAAACCGAAGCCAAAAACTTCATTAACTTCATGTTCTCTAGACTTCAAGTTTCAACATTTACCCTCACAATTAACCCTCACTTTTAGGAGCATCATCTAATGGGACTCCCCTGGTATCGCGTTCATACAGTTGTGATCAATGATCCCGGACGACTGATTGCGGTTCACTTAATGCACACTGCGCTGACGGCGGGTTGGGCTGGCTCGATGGTTTTATATGAACTGTCTCAGTTTAATCCCGGTGATGCGGCGCTCAATCCCATGTGGCGACAGGGAATGTATGTCATGCCGTTTATGGCTCGTCTGGGCGTGGTCAACTCCTGGCAAGGCTGGAATGTGATGGGCGAAGCGGTCAAAGATCATGGGATCTGGACATTTGAAACCGTTGCAGTTACTCACATTGTTTTGTCTGGCTTGCTGTTTCTTGCGGCCTGCTGGCACTGGGTTTACTGGGATCTTGATCTATTCAAAGACGAAAGAACAGGCGAACCGTTTCTCGATCTGCCGCGGGTGTTTGGCATCCACTTATTAGCCGCAGGATTGCTTTGTTTTGGGTTTGGGGCATTCCATCTGACGGGCGTGTTTGGGCCGGGAATGTGGGTGTCTGATGCCTATGGGCTAACGGGTCACATTCAGCCTGTCAGACCTGAGTGGGGGCCGGATGGCTTCAATCCGTTTAACCCTGGGGGAGTCGTGGCCCATCACATTGCCGCAGGTATTACTGGAATCATTGGTGGATTGTTTCACATTAGCGTTCGTCCGGCTGAAAATCTCTATCGATCGCTGCGGATGGGCAATATCGAAACCGTGTTAGCAAGTGCGTTAGCAACTTTCTTCGTCGCAGCATTCACCGTCGCAGGAACAATGTGGTATGGCAGCGCAACCACTCCGATTGAATTGTTTGGCCCAACTCGGTATCAATGGGATAGCCACTACTTTCAACAGGAAATCGATCGCCGCGTCCAATCAAGTCTCGCGAATGGAAAAACCCTCTCTCAAGCCTGGTCAACCGTTCCCGAAAAGTTAGCGTTCTACGATTATGTGGGCAACAGTCCTGCCAAGGGGGGCTTGTTTAGAGTCGGGCCGATGACCAAAGGCGACGGCGTTGCGCTCAATTGGGAAGGACACCCTGTTTTTAAGGATGAGGCAGGACGAGAACTCTCAGTACGCCGGATGCCTAACTTCTTTGAAAACTTCCCCGTTGTGTTGACCGATGCAGATGGTGTGGTGAGAGCCGACATTCCCTTCCGGCGCGCCGAAGCAAAATATAGCTTTGAGCAAACAGGCGTGACCGTTAGTTTTTATGGCGGCAGTCTCGACGGACAGACCTTGAGCGACTCCCCCTTGGTCAAAAAATACGCCCGTCAGTCACAACTCGGAGAACCGTTTGAATTCGATCGCCAAACCTATCGTTCAGATGGCATTTTCCGCACCAGTCCCCGCGCCTGGTTTGCCTTTTCTCACACCGTTTGGGGCTTGCTGTGGTTCTTTGGGCATCTGTGGCATGGAACGCGCACCCTCTTCCGCGATGTGTTTGCAGGCATCGACCCAGATTTGGATGAAGAACAAGTCGAGTTTGGAGTCTTTCAAAAGGTGGGCGATCGTCGCACTCGTCGCAGCGTCCCCGCTTAGGATCAATACAGAAGGCTGAACGATCGAGGCGAGTCTTCATGATTTACCGCCCACTCAACCGAAGTCCGTCCGCTTCGCCGTTTAGCGCTTCAAGCTGCCAACTCTAGAGACTTTAGCATCGCACTGACATCACAAAAACGATCATTGAGATCCCTAATTTCTCAGAGAGGTTGGGGATCTGTGATCACTGAAACCAATACAACGCATCGCTGTTCAGAATTGAGTTTTCTCTATTTGTGAAAATGAAGAAATGTAGATAAACATAAACTTCTCATACACATTATGAATTACCGGACGAATTTGAAGATAATACCAACATCACAGAAGTTAGCTTTCGTTATTATATAAGTTTCTGAATTCAAAACTGACACTTACAAGCAGCAGGAGTGATTGCTCATGAGAATTCTGCTGGTAGAAGACGACGAATGCATCGCACAAACGCTTGAAACACTATTAATCAAAGAAAATTACGCGGTTGATATCGCGGTCAATGGTGAAGCAGGCTGGCGATATATCGAAACCTTTGCCTACGATTTGATTTTGCTCGATGTCGTCTTGCCCAAGCTCGATGGCATTACGCTTTGTCGCAAAGTCCGATCGCACCATTACCAAACGCCCGTCCTGTTAATCACGGCTCAAAACTCGCCCACAGAGCGGATTACCGGGCTAGATGCGGGGGCGGATGACTATATGACCAAGCCCTTTGATTTTCCAGAATTGTTGGCGCGAATTCGTGTCCTTCTGCGGCGGGGCAGTACGGCAATTTTGACCATTTTAGAGTGGGAAGATCTGCGTCTCGATCCGGCGGCTTGTAAAGTCAACTACGACGATCGACCGCTTCATCTTACGCCCAAAGAATACCGACTTTTAGAACTGTTTTTGCGAAATCCTCATCAAGTTTTTAGTCGCGGTCGCATTCTCGAACATCTGTGGGGCTGTGAAGAAAATCCTGGCGAAGATACGGTCACGGCACACATTAAAGGACTGCGACAAAAACTCAAACAAGTTGGCGCACCCACCGATCTGATCGAAACCGTTTACGGCATTGGCTACCGACTCAAACAGCTTGCCGTTCCCAAAGCTTCGCTCTCTAATTCGGCGGCCAAAGTGGGACAAGACAGCGCGATCGAGCTAGAACAACCCTTCCTTGATTTAGACCAGCGCAAACAAAAAACCAAAGCCGCGTTGAGAAAACTATGGGAAAAGTTTAAAGCTCAAAATCACGATCGCCTCACCACACTAGAACAGGCGATCGCTGCCCTACAAAACAACGCCCTCGATTCTGAACTGCGCCATCAGGCTCGATTGGCTGCCCACAAGTTAGCGGGGTCGCTGGGCGTATTTGATTTGCACAAAGGGTCACGATTAGCCTTAGCGGTCGAGCAATCCCTCAAACCTGACAGCACCTCAGAGCCACAGCGCCTCGTCAACCTGGTCGAAAATTTGGGCAAAGAAGTCCGACGCGGGTCACCTGACATTTTAGAACCTGTTTCGCAGCAGGGCTGTCCGCTGTTGGTGATTGATCAAGATGCCGAGTTGGTCGATCGTCTGCTCGAAACGGGCTGTTCTCAATCGCTACAGATTGCCAGAATGGCCGAAGACAGCGACCTGAGTTTGGATGCGCTGGTGTTGGATTTTTCGTTAGCAGACTGCTCAGATGATCGTCTGGCTCACCTCGTCGAATTGACGCAATCGATTCCCTTTGCGCCCGTGATGATCTTTACCGATCGCGACAGCCTTGATCTGCGAGTTCAACTGGCTCGATCGGGGATTCATGCCGTCTTTCCCAAGCTTCCTCCAGCGCAAATATTGGAGCTAGTAGGACGAGTGCGATCGCAGCGAGAAGCCGACTCGACACAAGTGCTGATGGTCGATGACGATCCCCAAGTTTTGGCCCTGATGCGAACGCTGCTAGAACCCTGGGGACTGCGATTAACCACGCTAGAAGACGCGCCCCAATTCTGGAATACGCTGCAAACCTGTGTGCCCGATCTGCTGATTCTTGACGTGTCCATGCCGCACTTTAACGGGATCGAATTGTGTCAGGTCGTCCGCAACGCGCCCCAGTGGAGTAAGCTTCCTGTTCTCTTTCTCACCGCCCACACCGACGCAACAACCCTACACCGAGCGCTGATGGCCGGAGCCAACGATCTGATCAGCAAATCGATCGCCGAAACCGAATTAGTGCAGCGTATCTTGAGCCAACTGGAGCGATCGAGAATGCTACAAAGTGTAGGAAGCTAAACCAGAAACCCTGTCTGAAAGCTACCGTATACCCATAAGCCATCAATTGCTTCGTTTCAGTCGGCTTCTGCCCCCCAAATCCCCTACCAGTGAGGGACTTTAATCCCTGAGAAATGGCTTGAAGTGTGGAAATCTTGCTATCTCAAAGTCCCCCAGAATGGGGGATTTAGGGGGCGGGGGATCTCGGCAATGACAGATCAATCAACTTGGGTGTACACGGTAGAAAATGAGCAGAGGGGCAGAAGCTTGACAGCGAAACAAAGGAGCTTCATCAACTCACATTAAAAACGTTTTAGGCCGCTTTTCTATTTTGTATTGCTATGTCTGACTCCACCCAGCCGAAACTCTCCCAGGGTCAACAGGATGCCTTTCCGTTGCTCCTGCACCGAATGACTAATCGAATTCGGCAATCGCTGGAACTGTCAGAAATTTTGGCCGCAACCGTCGCAGAAGTGCGGTCATTTTTGCAAACCGACCGCGTCAAAGTTTACCGATTTGATCACGATGGCAGTGGTGAAGTGGTGGCAGAATCGATTCACGATCGCCGCTTGCCGTCTCTGATCGGTCACAGTTTCCCCGCCGGAGATATTCCAGAAGTGGCGCGGGAGTTGTTTTTGAGCGCTCGACAACGCTCGATCGTCGATGTAGAAACTCAGCAGCTTGGGGCCAGTTCTCTCGCAGAAGAGGGCGATCTGTGGGCAGATATTCGCTTTCGTCCGGTTGATCCCTGTCATGCAGACTACCTGACGGCAATGGGTGTGCGATCGTCGCTGGTGGTTCCGATCGTCGCGCATGACCAGCTTTGGGGACTGTTGGTATCTCATCATTGCCAACCGCGGCGGGTGACCGAGCAAGAATTACAGGTGGTGCAACTGGTCGCCGATCAGGTGTCGATCGCCATTGCTCAATCGAATATTCTCCACGAAGCTCGCCTCAGAGCCGCCCAAGAAGCCACGCTCAATCAGGTCGTCTCTCTCTTACATTCTCTGCCCGAAATGCAGATCCAGGAAGCGATCGAGGCGATCATCTCAGCGTTGAATGGATCGGGCGGCAGACTCTTGATTGCCCCTCAAGCGGATGATCAGTCCCCTCAGATTTTGGGCTATGGTGACCAGCCGATCGGCGACATTGAGCAGCATCCCAACTGGCAACCCTGGCTAAACCGTCAGAAAAAACAGGACGTTTGGGCGCTTTCTGATCTCCAGCAGTCCAGTTTGCCGACTGAAATTGCGGACTCTTTTTTAGACGCTCAGGTGCGCGGCGTGTTGATGGTGCGACTTCACTATCGTCAGCAAACCTTGGGATATCTCAGCATTTTTAGACGAGCGATCGACCTTGAGCGAATCTGGGCCGGAGAAGTCGATCAGTCTGATCCGCGTCAGCGCTTACCCCGTCTCTCGTTTGACACCTGGTACGAACTCAAGCAAGGACAATCCAATCCCTGGACAGCGGCCAATCTTCAACTGATGCAGGCATTGGGCAAGCACTTTTCGGTCGCCATTCATCAACACAGACTCTACCAGCGAGTACGGACACTCAACGCAAATCTCAAGCAAGATATTCAGATGCGGAAACAGGCCGAGATCAAAATTTCTGCCCTGAATGCACAGCTAGAACAACGAGTCAGAGAACGCACCGATGAACTGCAAAAAACCAACGCAGAACTCCTAAAGCAAATCGCCCAAAGAGAACGAGTCCTCCGCGAACAGCAACAGGCCGAAGCCTCTCTCGCCCGTCTCAGTCACCAAAACGAATTAATTCTCAACTCAGCCGGAGACGGCATTTACGGACTCGACGCAGAAGGAAAAATCACCTTTGCCAATCCTGCTGCCGCCCGAATACTGCACTGCGAAGTGAGAGAATTTATTGGGCAATGGATGCACTCTTATCTCAACTACGCCAAACCAGACGGCACGCCCTACTCACTGGCAGAGAGCTTGATCGAGTCCACGTTGCGCGACGGGACAGTGCAATCTCAAACAGGTGACTTATTTCAGCGACAGGATGGATCGAGCTTTCCGGTGGAGTATGTCAGCAGTCCGATTCGAGAGCAGCAGACGATCGTGGGAGCCGTCGTGGTCTTCAAAGATATCACTGAGCGACAGATCATCGAACAGATGAAAGATGAGTTTGTATCCATTGTTAGTCATGAATTACGCACACCTTTGACATCGATCCGCAGTACGCTGGGACTCGTTGCGAGTGGATGGCTCGATAGTCACCCCGAAAAAAGTCGGCGAATGCTAGAAATCGCCTTTTCTAATACCAATCGTCTCGTTCGATTAATCAATGATATTTTAGATATTGAACGCATTAAATTCGGCAAAATCACGATGGAGAAAAAGTCATGCAACGCTGCTGACTTGATGACCCAATCCGCCGATGCAATGCGGGCCATGGCCGAAAAAGCCGGAATCAAGCTCTATGTCACCCCGATCGCGGTGGATCTCTGGGCAGACCCCGATCGCATCATTCAAACCTTGACCAATTTACTCAACAACGCCCTCAAATTTTCTCCCACTCGCTCTACCGTCTGGCTGACCGCAGAAACTCAAGCCTCATCTCATATTCTGTTTTGTGTCAAAGATCAAGGGAGCGGCATTCCAGAGGATAAATTAGAGGCGATCTTCGATCGCTTTCAGCAAGTCGATGCTTCCAATTCTCGGAGTCAAGGTGGAAGCGGTCTGGGATTAACCATTTGTCGAGAAATCGTCCAGCAGCACGACGGCAAAATCTGGGTCGAGAGCCAGCTTGGAGTCGGCAGTGCGTTTTACTTTACGTTACCCCTCATCCCCCATTCTCCCCATGAATAAGCGCATTCTGATCATTGACGACGAAGCGGACATTCGGGAAGCCACCCAGCTTTGTTTAGAGATTGCCAAGGGGTGGGAAGTGTTGACGGCCAGTTCGGGTCGAGAGGGGCTAGAGAAGGCGAGAACTGAGTTACCCGATGCTGTTCTTTTGGATGTGATGATGCCGGATATTGACGGGCTGCAAACCTTCGAGCGATTACAGTCCAATCCGATTACTCAAAATATTCCCGTCATTTTCTTAACCGCAAAAGCCCAAACCGTCGATCGTCGTCAATTTACCCAACTGGCGATCGCGGCTGTAATTACCAAGCCCTACGATCCGCTGACACTAGGCGATCAAATTGACGAAATTTTGAGCATTCATCAATAAAATACCGTCAGTTCCATAGAAATCACCTCTTGTCTTAAGTCCCCCAAAATTGGCAGTTTGGGAGGCAGAAGATCTGAACACCGAAGCGAAAAATTTTCATCAAACTAACGCAAACTAAAAAAATATCCCAGGCGTAAACTTATTTGAAGACTCTTCACGCTTTCATCAGTTCTTCACTTTTTTCTCTTACGCTTCGGAAGTACGTAATCAGTGTGTTGGTGACAGGTAAAAGCGCAGAAATAATGAACGATCGCTTCGCTAGTTGCCAGCCACATTAGACACTAGAAGAACTTTGAATACTCAGTTTTGTAAGCAAGGAGTTGTGTAATCCATGCTGACACAATTTGGTCGGGCAATTAGCGGCGGGCGCAACTCCCTGGAAACCGCCCACATCCGCGATCGCCTTGACCAACTTCCAGAAAATAACTCCTCGATTCCCCAACAGAACCAAATCTCCTGGGAGCGCTTCTGTCAATGGGTGACGAGTACTGATAATCGGATTTATATTGGCTGGTTTGGGGTTATTCTCATTCCCGTCATGTGTACCGCAGCAATTACTTTTTTGATTGCGCTGGTCGTTGCTCCACCTGTTGACGCAGATGGTTTGGGAATGATGATCTCTGGATCACTTCTGAGTGGTAATAATATTATTACTGCAACGGTGGTTCCGACATCGGCAGCGATCGGGCTGCATTTCTATCCGATTTGGGAGGCGAATTCCATTAGTGAGTGGCTTGCTAATGGCGGCCCTTATCAACTGATCGTTCTTCATTTTATAATCGGGATTATCTGTTACCAGGATCGCGAGTGGGAACTTAGTTATCGCTTGGGGATGCGTCCGTGGATCTCTTTAGCGTTCACGGCTCCAGTTGCGGCGACGGTCTCGGTACTGTTGATTTATCCGATCGGTCAGGGTAGTTTTTCGTCAGGGATGCCGTTGGGAATATCGGGCACATTTAACTTTATGCTGTTATTCCAGGCGGATCACAACATTCTCATGAGTCCGTTTCATCAACTGGGCGTAATTGGGGTGTTTGGCGGGGCGCTGCTTTGTTCGGTGCACGGCTCATTGGTGACTTCGACCGTCGTGCGAAAAACGCACGAAAATGAGTCTATTAATGCGGGATATCGGCTGGGTCAGAGAGAACCAACCTATCGATTTGAAGCGGCCCAGACCTATCAGCAGCGTTTACTGTTCAAGGGGTTCTATTTTCCTAACTCGCGATCGGTGCATGTCGTTTTGGCAGCCGTTCCGGTTGCAGGAATCTGGTCAGCAGCGTTGGGCGTGGATGTTTCTGCATTTAACTTTCACAAGCTAAATTTTGATCCACCTGCGATCATTCAGAGCCAAGGAGCGGTGATTCCAACCTGGTCAGATGTCGTTCATCAAGCTGATCTAGGAATTGCGGCCCTCAATGAACAAATGATTCAATTTTTTCCGGTTGATTTAAGTTCAGATTTAAGTTCAGACTCAAGTACAGATTGGGTTGTGGATGAGTAGATTTCTATTCACAGGGGACTGATTTTTAATACTGAAGCATGAACAATAAGTAGATTCAAAATTCTACAAGTTGTATTCATTCTTCTGTATTCGATCGATTTTTTAGCAATCTTTTAGCAATCACTGACTTTCAGTAAAATGAATCTCTTTTTGATTGCCAGTCCCCAATTCCAACTGTTTTCCATCTAGCAAAAGGAGAACCAAATGACTAGTAGTCCTCCAGAGCAACGGCAAGTTAGAGTGGTAACTGATCAAGACCCGGTGCCCACCTCATTTGAGAAATGGTCACAGCCGGGACACTTCGATCGCTCTCTATCGCGAGGAGCCAAGACCACCACCTGGATCTGGAATCTTCACGCCAATGCCCACGATTTTGACAGTCACACCAGTGACTTAGAAGATGTGTCGCGCAAGATTTTTTCGGCTCACTTTGGGCATCTTGCGATCATCTTTATCTGGTTAAGCGGGATGTATTTTCACGGGGCCCGCTTCTCAAATTACACCGATTGGATGGCTAACCCCACGCGGATCAAGCCTAGCGCTCAGGTGGTTTGGGATATCTTTGGACAGGATATTCTCAACGGCGATGTCGGCGGCGGGTTTCGCGGCATTCAAATCACGTCTGGGCTGTTTCAATGGTGGAGAGCAGCCGGGATTACGAATGAATTTCAGCTTTATTGCACGGCGATCGGTGCCCTCGTCATGGCGGGTCTGATGCTGTTTGCAGGCTGGTTTCACTATCACAAACGCGCCCCCAAACTGGAATGGTTTCAAAACGTTGAGGCGATGTTAAATCATCATTTGGCGGGACTGTTGGGGCTGGGCTGTTTGGGTTGGGCGGGGCACCAGATTCACGTTGCCTTGCCGATCAACAAACTGTTGGATGCGGGCGTTCCACCTGAGCAAATTCCATTGCCTCATGAGTTCATTTTGAATTCTCAAGTGATGGCGGATGTGTTTCCTAGTTTTGCCCAGGGGTTAACGCCGTTCTTTACGCTCAACTGGGGCGTTTATTCTGACTTTCTCACCTTCAATGGGGGAGTCAATCCCGTCACGGGTGGGTTGTGGCTAACGGATACCGCACATCATCATTTAGCCTTAGCCGTTCTCTTTATCATTGCGGGTCATATGTACCGCACCAATTGGGGCATTGGTCACAGCCTCAAAGTCATGCTGGATGATGCCAGAACGCCTAATATGCTGCCATTTTTGAGCTTTATTGGCCCGGTCGGTCACAAAGGACTGTTTGAAGTGCTTACGACCTCCTGGCACGCTCAGTTAGCAATCAATCTAGCCATGCTGGGATCATTGAGTATTATCGTGGCGCACCACATGTATGCAATGCCACCATACCCATATTTGGCAACAGATTATGGAACGGTTGTGTCACTGTTTACCCATCACGTTTGGATTGGCGGATTTCTAATTGTGGGAGCGGCGGCCCATGCAGCCATTTTCATGGTCAGAGACTACGATCCAGCGATGAATAATAACAATGTGCTCGATCGCGTGATTCGTCACCGAGATGCCATTATTTCTCACCTGGTTTGGGTCTGTCAGTTCTTAGGGTTCCACAGCTTTGCGATGTATTGTCACAACGATACGATGCGGGCGTTTGGGCGACCTCAAGACATGTTTTCTGATACCGGAATCCAGCTTCAGCCTGTCTTTGCTCAGTGGATTCAGCAGATTCATACAATGGCGATCGGTAATCCTGTTCTGAATGCAGCTCAACCGACGGGCAATGTGTTTGGTGGGGTTCACAACATTGTTCTTTCAGGTATTGGCGCAACCGCACCTGGACTACACGAACCTGTCAGCTATGCCTTTGGCGGTGGGCTGGTCGCAGTCGGCGGCAAAGTCGCCATGATGCCCATCCAACTAGGAACGGCTGACTTTCTGATTCATCACATCCATGCGTTTACCATTCACGTCACCGTATTGGTGTTACTCAAAGGTGTGTTGTTTGCGCGGGGTTCTCGTCTTGTTCCTGACAAAGCAAATCTAGGCTTCCGCTTCCCGTGTGATGGGCCCGGAAGAGGCGGCACCTGTCAAGTATCGGGCTGGGATCACATCTATCTCGGCTTGTTCTGGATGTACAACTCCCTGTCAATGGTGATTTTCCACTTTTTCTGGAAGATGCAATCGGACGTATGGGGGACGGTCAGCCCCGATGGGACAGTCACGCACATTACAGGCGGCAACTGGGCTGCTTCGTCAATCACCAACAACGGATGGCTACGGGACTTCCTCTGGGCCCAGGCCAGCCAGGTGATTTCCTCTTATGGCTCTGCGCTGTCTGCTTACGGCTTAATGTTTCTCGCAGGTCACTTTGTCTTCGGCTTCAGTCTGATGTTCCTGTTTAGCGGTCGCGGCTACTGGCAAGAATTGATCGAGTCGATCGTCTGGGCCCACAACAAGCTCAGAATCAGCCCCAGCATCCAACCTCGCGCTTTGAGCATCATTCACGGTCGGGCAGTCGGTGTTGCCCAATATCTACTCGGCGGCATCGTCACGACCTGGGCGTTCTTCTTAGCAAGAATGGCAGCGCTTGGATGAGGAAAGCGGTTGCCTTCGGCACGCTTCGCGAGAGGGATGAGTCTGGCTGGTGAGTGCTGAAACTACTTCAATTTGAGTGAGTTTTTTCGCTTCGTTGTTCACCGCTTCTGCCCCCCAACCCCCCATTCTGGGGGACTTAAGACAAGAATTCTAGTTCAAAGTCCCTCACTTGTGGGGGATTTAGGGGGCTTCCAAGATCTCTAACCGCAGCGGATTCCCTTCTGTGGAACACCCCTCACTCCTCACCTCCATTACAGTTAACCACTACAACGCAATAGCTAACTATGGCGACTAAATTCCCAAAATTTAGCAAAGACCTCGCTCAAGATCCCACGACTCGGCGGATCTTCTACGCGATCGCCACGGCCCACGATTTTGAAAGTCACGATGGCATGACGGAAGAAAATCTTTATCAAAGGATTTTTGCGTCTCACTTTGGTCATCTGTCAATCATCTTTTTGTGGATCTCTGGCATTCTGTTTCACGTAGCGTGGCAAGGCAATTTTGAACAGTGGATTCAAGACCCGATTAACAATCGTCCCATTGCTCACGCAATCTGGGATGCTCAGTTTGGGCCAGCCGCGATCGAGGCTTACACACAAGCTGGAGCGCTCAATCCGGTTGATATTTGCTATTCGGGGGTCTATCACTGGTGGTATACGATCGGAATGCGAACCAACAATGATCTATTTGCAGGGGCGCTATTCCTGATCGTATTAGCGGCAGTATTCCTCTACGCAGGTTGGTTACATTTGCAGCCGCGATTTCGGCCTAGTTTGTCCTGGTTTAAGAATGCAGAATCTCGGCTCAATCATCACCTGGCAGGATTGTTTGGCTTCAGCTCTCTCGCGTGGGCGGGGCATCTGATTCACGTTGCCATTCCTGAGTCTCGCGGTCAGCATGTCGGCTGGGATAACTTTTTGGCAGTGCGTCCCCATCCGGCTGGCTTGATGCCCTTCTTTACCGGAAATTGGAGCGTCTATGCCCAAAACCCTGACACCGCCAAGCATCTGTTTGCTACGTCTGAGGGCGCAGGAACCGCCATTCTCACCTTTTTGGGCGGCTTTCATCCCCAAACCCAATCGCTGTGGATGACCGATATGGCGCATCACCATCTGGCGATCGCGGTTCTGTTAATCGTCGCAGGACATATGTATCGCACCAACTTCGGGATTGGTCACAGCATCAAGGAAATGACCAACGCCAAGACATTCTTTGGAACGAAAGTGGAAGGCCCTTTCAACCTGCCGCACCAGGGATTGTATGACGTGATGAACAACTCTCTGCACTTCCAATTGGCGTTTGCTTTAGCAGCCTTGGGAGTCGCCAGTTCACTCACGGCACAGCATATGTACTCGATGCCGCCGTATGCCTTTATTGCCAAGGATTTTACGACTCAGGCAGCGCTGTATACTCATCACCAATACATTGCTGGATTTTTGATGGTGGGTGCCTTTGCTCACGGGGCGATCTTTCTAGTTCGGGACTATGTGCCAGAGGCGAATAAAGGAAACGTCCTCGATCGCATTCTCCAACACAAAGAAGCCATCATTTCTCACCTGAGTTGGGTGTCGATGTTCCTGGGTTTCCACACTTTGGCACTGTATGTTCACAATGATGTTGAGGTAGCATTTGGTAGTCCCGAAAAGCAAATTTTGGTCGAGCCAGTGTTTGCTCAATTTATTCAGGCGGCTCACGGCAAGGCGCTTTACGGCATCGATACGCTACTGTCTAATTCAGATAGCGTCGCGGCGACCGCCTGGCCCAACTATGCCAACGTCTGGCTTCCGGGCTGGCTAGAAGCGGTCAACAATGGCACAAACTCATTGTTCTTAACCATTGGGCCGGGTGACTTTCTAGTTCATCACGGGATTGCACTAGGTTTGCATGTCACCACATTGATTTTAGTCAAAGGCGCACTTGATGCCCGTGGTTCTAAGCTAATGCCCGACAAGAAAGATTTTGGCTATGCCTTCCCCTGCGATGGGCCGGGACGAGGCGGCACCTGTGATATTTCTGCCTGGGACAGCTTCTATCTAGCGACGTTCTGGATGTTGAACACACTCGGCTGGGTGACGTTTTACTGGCACTGGAAGCATCTCGCGATCTGGTCAGGAAACGTGGCGCAGTTTAACGAAAGTTCGACTTATCTCATGGGTTGGTTCCGCGATTATCTCTGGCAATATTCTGCCCCACTGATCAACGGCTACAACCCCTATGGAACCAGTAACCTAGCAGTCTGGGCGTGGATGTTCCTGTTTGGGCATTTAGCCTGGGCAGTCAGCTTTATGTTCTTGATCGCGTGGCGAGGCTACTGGCAAGAGCTAATCGAAACCCTGATGTGGGCACACGAAAACACGCCTCTGTCGTTTGGCTACCCCAAAGACAAACCCGTTGCACTGTCGATCGTCCAGGGTCGTTTGGTCGGCTTAACTCACTTTACGGTCGGCTACATCGCCACTTACGGAGCCTTTCTAATCGGTGCGACGGCTGGCAAGTTTAACTGACGAGAGGGATGAGAGGGATGAGGGATGAGGGATGAAGGGGGCAAGGCTGACGGTTGAGATGAATGCTGAATCCTTGTCTCGATCGAGTGTCCTCACTGGGTTGTTCAACCCTTCTGCCCCCCAACCCCCCAATTCTGGGGGACTTAAAGACAAGATTCTTAGTCTTGCAACGACAGCAAACCAATTCTGTCCATTCCCTCATCCCTCATCCCTCATCCCTCATCCCTCCAAAAAACTTGAGGCAACTCTCCTCTCGTCTCAGGAGTCCTGATCATGGGCTATCACGATCGGGACTTTTCCTATCAATCGCTCAACAAGGTGAAAGGATATGACATCGACTCAGGAAACTACGTTGTCTTCTCCCTATGAGAATGACCCGATCAAGCCCTACAAAGGCGATCCCTGGTTGGCAAATTTATCGACTCCGATTAACGACTCGCCGATCGTCAATGCTTTTATTCGCAATCTTCCCGCCTATCGTCCGGGGCTTACGCCTTTTATGCGCGGGCTAGAAATTGGCATGGCGCACGGCTACTTTTTGGTCGGCCCAGAAGTCGTCGTCGGGCCATTACGAGAAACGGCTCACGGTGCAAATTTGAGTGGTTTAATTACCGCCATTTACATCACAGTTTCGGCCTGTTTGGGCATCTCAATTTTTGCTTCAGCTACGTTTCAAGGCGACCCAAAAGGCACCTACAATTCTCACTCCAAAGATGACCTAAGACCGCTGCGTAAAAAAGAAGACTGGTTTCAAATCGGCGGCGGAATTTTGCTCGGTGCAACAGGTGGCGCATTATTCGCGTACGCCCTACTCGAAAACTTTGACGACCTCGACGCTATCTTACGCGGCAAGGTCAATGTAGGAATGGTCTTGAGCCAATGGTTTGGTTAACGTAACCTGAGTTCGATGAAATCTTTCGCTGCGGTTGCCAATCCAGGCAGCCTCCTAAATCCCCCAACATTGAAGGACTTTGAATCAGAAACCTTGTCTGAAAGTCGCCCAGAATGGGGGGTTGGGGGCAGAAGATCTCAATAACAAAGCGGAAAATCTTCATCGAATAGACGTTTGATTAGCAACTTTTACCTGGAGAAACGATCATGGCCGACTTAACTCAACTCACAGGACACTATTCGCTTTCATGGTTACCCTGGATTATGATTCCTTTGATCTTTTACATTCTGCCGTTTCCCATTTTTGCAATCATTTTTCTATGGATTGAGCGAGAATCTCCAACCGAAGAACCTTAACTTTTGCAAATAGGAGCCATTTTTGTGAACAAACTATTTCTATTATTGCTGACGTTCCTTTCTGCATTAACGATCTCATTTACTCACCTATCACCTGCCCTTGCCGTCAATACGACACTGGTGCCCTGTGGTGAGTCTGCCGCCTTTCAACAGCGTCGAGAGAATGCCCCCAAAAACAACTACTACTACACCAAGCCGTTTGAAGCCTATTCTTCAGAGTTGCTGTGTGGAGAAGACGGACTGCCTCACCTACCGCTCGATCGCCTCGATTTAGCCCTTGATGTCCTTGCGCCCTTCTCACTTTTTCTCTATGTAGCTGGCTTTATTGGTTGGTCAGGGCGGGCTTACTTACTTAAAGCTAACAAAGCTGATAAGCCAGAAGAAATGGAGATTTTTATCAATCTGCCTGTAGCGATCGCTTCAATTGTGCAAGGCTTATTATGGCCGCTGCTCGCGCTCAAAGAATTCGTCAGTGGCGAACTAACCGCAAAAGATAACGAAATTCCCGTTTCACCTCGCTAGTCTCATCTTCAGGAGTTCAAATCATGCAATATCTTGCGAAATATCTGACCAGCGCTCCCGTTGTGGCGATCGTGACGCTAGTGATCATTTCTACAATCCTGATTGAGTTAAATTACCTGTTTCCAGGATTGCAGTATGGGACTTATTTCCATCCCATTCCCTAATTTTTTGTAGATTTCAAGTCGGCTATCTTCATTCCTAATTGTGATGTGAGAATTTGTCTTTGCTGTTCGCAATGCTGTTTGTAGTTGTGTTTACAAGTGCATTCCTGACAGCCTCTATTCTGGGCAAATTCTCCATCTTTATTACAGATGTTATTAACGGTAAATGGCCGCGATCGCGAACGCAGCAATCAATGGAAGAATAATCGGCACCGCCACCACAAGCGCCCATTTGTCTACTTTGAGCGGCAGCCCTTCAGCTTTGAGAACGAAGACCCAGACAGCAATTGCCAACACAATCCAGATGCAGCCAAACAGAAAGAAAACCGAATATCCTGCGTCTGCCATTTTAAGGTTTTTCCTTTCACTCAATTCACTCACTATAGCAACCCCCCAAAGTTGACAAAGTATCTCTAGAGAGACATTGCTGATTTGGCATTGCTGAATCACGGGATGAATTGCCCCCAGTATGAAGGAGAACCAACTGCTCAAAGTCCTCCAGAATGGGGGATTTAGGGGGCGAAGGATCTCAGCAATGACAGATCGATCGACGTGTGTCTACACGGCAGAATTTCTCACAGAGGGATTCTAAACCTCTATCAGGATTAGGGATTTTTGCGTGGTCAAAGGTTGAACGACTTTTGGGTTCAGACTATCCTGAGTGAGAGCCTGCCAAACAAACCATGACCAGCTACCAATTTCCAGAAGACTTTGAGTGGGGGGCGGCGACCGCTGCCTATCAGATCGAAGGAGCCGCTCAAGAAGATGGACGCAAACCCAGCGTGTGGGATGTGTTTAGCCAAAAATGGGGACGGACTCGCAATCGAGATACGGGAGCGATCGCCTGTGACCATTATCATCGCTATGAGCAAGACGTAAAGCTGATGGCGGATTTAGGCATCAAACACTATCGCTTTAGCATTTCTTGGTGTCGCATTGTCCCCGATGGTCGCGGCGCGGTAAATGAGAAAGGCATTGACTTTTATCGCAGGCTCGTCGATTGTTTGCTCACCCACGGTATTACGCCACATGCAACGCTGTTTCATTGGGACAGTCCCCAGGCTTTAGAAACTCGCTACGGCTCCTGGCAAAGTCGAGAAATGGCGCAGGATTTTGCTGACTATGTGAGCGCAACGGTGACGCGACTGGGCGATCGCATTCAACATTGGATGACGCTCAACGAAATCACCTGCTTTACTCACATGGGTTACGACGTTTGGAAGCCCGCCCAACACGCACCTGGATCTCGCGTCAAAAATCGCAAAGCCGTCTGGCAAACCTCTCATCACGCGCTGCTGGCCCACGGTTTGGGCTGTCAAGCAATCAGAGCCGCAACGCCACAGCCTTGTTCTATTTCACTCGTCGATAACTTTGGTGTGACCGTCCCGCTTAATGAATCGGATGACAATGTTGAAGCCGCTAAAAAAGCATTCCCGTATCACTGTGGAAATGGTGGAATTATCTATCCCGCGATCGCTGGTGAATACAATTCACAATTACTCAAACAACTCGGAGCAGATGCACCAGAGATTCAAGACGATGATTTGAAAATTATCCATCAGCTAATCGATTCTTTAGGCTTAAATATTTATACCGGAACCTACATTCGCGCATCCGACAACAATCAGGGCTGTGAATGGATCGATTTTTCCAAAGGGTATCCCAAGCTAAACATGCCGTGGTTACAAATTGTACCCGAAAGTTTATATTGGGGCATTCGTCATGTGAGCGAAACGCTGAATCGTCCGGACTTACCGATTTACATCACAGAGAATGGCTGCGCCGCCCAGGATGAAGTGAACTCTAACGGAGAAGTGATGGATCTCGATCGCATTCTCTATCTGCGTCAATACCTCCAGTCCGTCCATCGGGCATCCAGCGAAGGGTATCCGATTCGAGGATATTTTGTCTGGAGTTTGATGGATAACTTTGAGTGGTCGTGGGGCTACGATCGACGTTTTGGCATCACCTATATCGACTATCGCACTCAAAAACGTATCCCAAAATCCAGCTATCACTGGTATGCAGAATGCATTCGTCAAAATCGAGTCGTTTAAGAATGTCGTTTAAAAATTCGCAAAACTCAAATGCTGACCCTCAAAAAACTTCCTCGCCTGTCTCTGTCGCTGCTCCTGGTCGCGTATGTGATCTTTGGCAAATTTCTGACTCTGACTACTCACTCCCATTTTTTGTGGGGCATCGCGATCGCCTGGGGATTGTTCGTCGCGATCGTGCTGATGCATCCCCTACAAGGACTTCAACGCATGATTAAACGCTGGTTCAAATCAGACACCGTAGCATTTTGCGCTTTGGTCGGACTTGCCGCCTTTGCCTCGATTTTTCTGACTTGGTTCAAGCTGTTTATGCCGATCGTGATGATGGTCAGTGCCGAATTTCTAGCCCGCATTGATTTGCAAACGTCCGAATTTACTGAGCTTCAAGCCTGCTGCTTACTGACTGCAACCGCCTGGATTGGTTTAGGGGTGGGCTGGATGGTCGGGCAAGTCGTTTAGTTAGGGGAGGGATGAGGGAGAACTTCGATGATCTGTTCCCCCTTTAGGGATAATCCGCTTCGCGAGGAGGAATGAGGCTTATCCTGCCAGGGCTACTAGCGATCGAAAAATACTCTCGTATCCAAACTGCCCTTTTCTCTGAGATAGCGCTGCATCGTTTCTGCCTCCCCAATCTGACCAAACGGGCCGATCGCCACATGGGGCCCCAACGGTCGATCGCGCAGTTGAATTGAATTTTGCTGAACGCCTAATCGAATGGCTCGATCGCGCAGTTCTGGCAGAGTTGATCGATTTCCTGGAACCACGACGTAGTAGCCTCTTGCACTGTTTCCACCAATGAGTGAGCCTGTGCCGCCGACAGCAATTTGACTGGAAATTCCTTGCACTGCCAGTTTTGCTACTTGCTGCTGTGCATTAGCTTCGGTGCGAAACACCCCCACCTGAATCACCCTGCGCCCATCCAACCGTTGCACAAAAGCCCCCGGCTCAACTCGCTTCACCTCCTGCAAAAGGAGCGGGCTATCCCCATTCACAAACACCCGATATTGATTCAAGTTAGCCGCAGGTGGACTAAACAAAGGAGGATTTGCTACAGGCGGCGCTTGATAAACTCGCTCTCCAGGAACCGGAACAACATTGTTGGGGTTAACCGTGGGTAATTCCAAAGGCGCAACCGAAGGCGCAGGGGGCAGATTCATATCAGAAGAAACCTGTGCGTCAGCGCGTTTAATCAGCGCCGAAAATGACAGAATGCACGCGATCGCGATCAAAAAAGTGAATCGAGTCTTAAACAAGACTGAAATAGCGTGACGATAATAATCAGAAATGCAGGTCATAGCAGATGAATCCCTTGACTGCCAAATTTTGCGGTCAGCATAACATACAGAAGGGATAAGGGAGAACTTCATTCCGCTTCGCCAGGAAGAATGAGAGATAAAAATTCTAAAATTCAACGGCTCACCCCTCACTCCTCACTCCTCACTCCTCACCCCTCACCCCTCACTCCTCACCCCTCACCCCTCCCAAGTGTTAGCCTAGAGAAGCATTCGCGTATTTCGTCCCATGAACAAAGTTGTAGTCGGACTCTCCGGCGGAGTCGATAGCTCAGTTGCAGCAGCCGTTTTGCACAATCAAGGCTTTGAAGTGGTTGGCTTGACCCTCTGGTTGATGAAGGGGAAAGGTCAGTGCTGCTCTGAAGGACTGGTGGACGCGGCCAAACTTTGTGATTTTTTGGGCATTCCTCACCACATTGTCGATAGTCGCGATCGCTTCCAAGAAAACATCATCGACTATCTGGTGACCGGGTATGGCGATGGCATTACGCCGCTCCCGTGTTCTCAGTGCAACAAAGCCGTTAAATTTAGCCCGATGCTCACCTTTGCGCGGGAGTTAGGAATCGAGAAGATCGCCACGGGGCACTATGCGCGCATTCAATACAACCCGCAGACCCAACGGCATGAACTGTGGCGGGCGGTCGATCGCACCAAAGATCAGTCCTATTTTCTCTACGATCTCAGCCAGGATGTGCTCGCTCAGGTCGTGTTTCCGCTCGGCGATCAGCCCAAAACTGAAACTCGTCGCATCGCGGCTGAATTTGGACTCCACACTGCCGATAAGCCCGAAAGTCAAGACCTCTGTCTCGTCGAAGCTAATGGCTCCATGAAGTCGTTTCTCGATAAATACATCACGCCCCAAAAAGGTGACATCGTAGATCAAGCGGGACGAATTTTGGGTCAGCACGAAGGCGTTCATCACTATACGATCGGACAGCGCAAAGGACTGGGAATCGCCCACAGTGAGCCGCTCTACGTGATCGGATTGGATGCCGGACGCAACCGCGTGATTGTCGGCGATCGCTCCGAAGCCTGGGAAACCGAATGCAGCGTACAGCGCGTTAACTGGGTGTCGATCGCAAAACCAACTGCGCCCATTCATGCCGATGTGCAAATTCGCTATCGATCGCCTGCGATGCCTGCGACGGTGATTCCACTGGCTAACGATCGTATCCGCATTGTCTTCGACGATCCTCAGTTCAGTATTACGCCCGGTCAGGCGGCTGTCTGGTACGACCAAGAAGTGCTACTCGGCGGCGGCATCATCGAAAAGCAGTAAAAAGAGGTCAATTTGATGAAGGTCTTTCGCTTTGGTGTTCAGATCTGTTGTCCCTAACCTTCACACCAGGTTTCTGGTTCAAAGTCCCTCACTCGTGGGAGATTTGGGGGGCTGAAGGGCTGAACACCGAAGCAAAAAACCGCATCGACTTCCCAATCCTGGCTAATCAGACCCACCCGAAACTAGCTTAAAAACCCTTTCTGTCCCACTGCCCGATCGTCTAAATACATACCGCTTTCCGAGCGTCAGCGTGGTTGAAGTCGTGGGATCGCAATCCGCGCAAGTGCTATTAAATCTCACCTTTAGCCCAAACGACGAGTTAGAAGAAAAGCGTCTAGAGTCGCCCGGATTCAGTACTTCTGAGTCTCCGTCAACCGTGAAGGCAATCACGCTGCTGGTATGGTTTGAGATGCGGGTGTAGGTTTCGCGATCGTCTGGTTCCATAATCGATTGCAAGACTCTGCCATCCCTGCATTTAAATTCGCGCACCTTACGAATATCGGCGCATTCATTGAGTGAAACGCTGGAATTTTTGCAGATTTTTTTCTGCTCCCACTTTGCGTCACTTTGGACTCGCTCCAATCTTTTGAGCACTTGAGCGCTAAATTTACCCGAATCGATCACCCGATTGCGCTCTTTAATCTCATACTGAAACTCGTTGTTGCCTTCTACCAGGTTAAAGCGTCGTCTGTCGTGGGTATTGCCTAACGAAGCGCGGGCGGTTTCGGAGGTGGGGCGACGTTCGTCATATTCCCGATCGGTATAGGGATAAGGATTGGCGCTCACTCCCTGAGTAACGTTGCGAATGATCACACGGCGATGAGGAGCAGGCGGCGTTTTTTCTGAGATAAAACTCGCTTCCAGTTCAGAAATCACCGTACTCTGGCAGTCTCCAAAGTATTCTGTCATGACAAAGTTTGCTTGATTAAGGGGCGATCGCCCTCCAAATCTCAGCCCAACTGAGGGAGTAGGGTTCGTAACAGATTGAGTTTGAGCAGACATGGGGAGAGAATGGGTGACCGCTGCAAAAACTCCGACGGTCGCACTCACTGACAAAATCCAACTTCGCTTCATCAAAGCCTCCCCATCATGCTTTCTGGTTTACTTACCCTATGATTTACACAAACACAGAGGATAAATCCAGAAATTACACGTAGGGTTCACTGAATGCAATGCAGAAGACTTTGCTATTTAAAGTGATCAACCCAATCGCACTACTCAAGGGAACATGACCGCTCTAGCGCCGATCGCAGCAGATCCTTATAGCCTCGACTGCTGATCACATACGCCCCAAATCGCTCCAAATGAGGATTCATCATCTGAGCATCAAATAAGACAAACTGCCGATCTCTCAGTCGCTCCACCAGTTTGACCATCGCGACTTTAGAACCTTCTGGAATCCGAAAAAACATCGACTCGCCGATAAATGCCCCACGAATCACAATTCCTAAAATGCCGCCCGCCAATCGATCGCCCTGCCAGGTTTCAAAACTGTGGGCCCATCCCGCCTTGTGCAACTCCCAATAGACTTCCTTCATCTGCTCAGAAATCCAGGTCGTCTCGCGATCGGCACACCCTTCTACCACTGACTTAAAATCTCGATTGATGGCCACCGTAAACCGCTCTTGATTGAGAACGCGCTGCAACGATTTGGGATAGCGAAAGCGATCATCTAACGGAATCAACGTTCTCTCTCGACTGCTATACCAACTCAGATCACTGCCTGAGTCGTCCGCCATCAAGAAATAACCCTGAGCATACCCTTCGACGATGGAGGCAACATCAATCTGCATAGCGGTAGTTGCAGGGTCGTCCATCCCTGAAGTCCATCATTACAAAAACGTCCATCATTACAAATGACAACGGACAGATCACCAATCACAAACGGGTGAGTGTATAGTTTGGATAGTTTAGCCGATCGCGGAAGGTGTCCCAATGGTTGAACCCATTCCACCCATCACATTACCCCCTGCCAAACATCCAGAGCAGGAAGGAGCCTGGTTACAGCAAAATCTTCAACAGTGGCTAGACCAGGAATTTTTGCCCGAAGCGATTAACGGAACGATCGCCCAACGTGCGGCTCAGATCTACGTTCGGCAGCGTATGGAAGATGAGAACGATCTGGGTGCGCTGGTGATGGCGATTATTTCAGAAATGCAGGCGTTTGACTTTTCACAAAGTTTCTATAGCGAATTTGCCGTCGCCAACGCCGTTAGTGATCTCCTGCTCGACAGCCTGGGCATCGATCGCTGTTGTGGACAGTAACAGATAGAAGCAACCTATAAAAAAGCTTTGAGTTTTGAGCCTGCCGCTTTGAGTTGAATCTCTCCAACCCAAAAACTTAAGAACTCAGCCCTCAAAACTCTCTTACCAGCTAGACTTGACCACGCCTGGCAACAAACCCTGGTGAGCCATTTCGCGCAAAACGTGGCGAGACAGACCAAAATCGCTGTAAACGCCTCTCGGACGACCCGTTGCCCAACAAATCTTACGAACCCGCACACGAGCGCTGTTGCGAGGAAGCTGCTGAATTTCGCGATGGATTGCCAGCTTTTGTTGCTGAGAGGTGGCCTTCGCGAACTGTTCTTTGAGTTCTTGTCGCTTCTCAGCGTACTTCTCGACCGTTTCTTGACGCTTTTTAGCGCGCTCAATCATGCTCTTCTTAGCCATGAATCGTCAAACCATAAAAAGACAGTGCCTCTCATTGTACCGAATGAAGGGTGAGAAGGGGGAGAGAATTTTTGGGTGATGGCGTGAGGAGAAACCAAATCACAATCATTGAATCCAAGATCTTTGATTTGAAGTTCCCTAGAATGGAGGGTTTGGCGGGCAGAAGCGCCGAATAACAAGGCGAGGTCTCAACTTCACGTCAATTTAAGACTCGCTGACTGCGGTTTCTAGCGGTTTTTGGGATAGGTTGGCGGAGGGGCAGAGGTCGGCTAGGTCACAGCGATCGCACTGTGGTTTTCGAGCGTTGCAAATGGCGCGACCGTGGTAGATCAGACGAATCGACCAATTTTCCCAGTCAGGTTGAGGGATCAGCTTGATCAGGTCTCGCTCGATTTTGACGGGTTCTGTCTCTTTGGTCAGTCCCAGTCGATAGGTGAGGCGTTTGACGTGGGTATCGACGGTGACTCCCAGATTGATGCCGTGGGCGTGGGCTGAGACGACATTGGCAGTTTTGCGGGCGACCCCTGGTAGACGCAGCAGTTCCTCCATCGTTTTGGGCACCTTGCCGCCAAATTCAGTCATGATCATCCGACAAGCCCCCTGAATATTCTTGGACTTGTTGCGGTAAAAGCCTGTAGAACGCACCAATTCTTCGATCTCAGCCAGGTCAGCCCCCGCCAAAGCCGCCGCATCAGGAAATCTGCGAAATAGCTCAGGCGTAACCAGATTCACCCGTTCGTCGGTGCATTGAGCCGAGAGGATGGTCGCAACCATTAGCTGAACGGGAGTTTCGTAGTCCAACGTGCAAGGAGCTTCGGGGTAAAGGCGTTTTAGCCGAATTATAATCTCCAATGCACGCTGTTTTCTAGCAGATAGTTTGCGCGTACTCACTGTGGAATCAAATTGACGGTATCGCGAATGATTAAGAAAACGCCCAATCCCAACAGTAAAACCAATCCAGTTTGCATCACGCCGTCTTGAATTTTGCTGGGAAGGGGCTTACCGCGCAGACCTTCGATCAGCAAGAAGGCGAGTTGACCACCATCCAATGCAGGCAAGGGCAAGATGTTGATGACTGCCAGGTTAATACTGATCAGCGCTGCAAAGTTAAACAGACTGGACGCATCTGATTGAGCAATTTTGGCCCCAGTTGCCACGATCGCCACTGGCCCCGATACCTGTTCTGCGGTTTTACTAAAGTTGCTAATCAGTTGCCCAAAGCCTTGCACCGTCAACACCACAATACGCTGAAACTCGTCAGCCGCCCAACCAAATACCTCCGAAATGTTAGCAGGATGCTTGTAGTAGACAGCTTTGCCATCCGGCTGCTTTTTGACATGAGGCTGTAGCGCAATCCCGATTCTGCCTTTACCATTCACGTCGGACGGGGTGACGTTGAGGTTCAGATTCTCGGATTGGCGTTGGACGCTGAGTTGGAGGGGCTTGTTGGGACTCGATTCGATCGCGTTCCTCAAATCCGTCGCCGCCTGACTCGTCGCATCCAAGGTTTGACCGTTGACCGCCACGATGATGTCTCCATCTTTGATGCCCGCTTGCGCCGCCACCTCTTGAGGAGTCACCTTGGGAATCACCACGCCAAGGAGATAATCGACAGCAGGAGAACCGACGATCGCCATCTGCCCCGCCAGCACAAAGTAAGCAAAAATCAGGTTAGCAATCACCCCTGCACTGATGACGATCGCCCGATCCAAAACGGGACGATTTCTCAACAGATTGGGATCATTGGGGGGAATGTCGCTGTCAGGATCATCATCGGGAAAGCCCACAAATCCGCCTAATGGCAATGCGCGAAGGGCATATTCTGTCTGCGATCCCTGATATTTCCAGAGAATGGGGCCAAAGCCGATCGAAAACCGATTTGCATAAATACCCTGAAGTCGAGCAGCCAGAAAGTGACCCAGTTCGTGGACAAAGATCAAGACTGCGAGAAGGGCGATAACTGCCAGGACTGACATAGGCAAAGACTCGTAAGCTTCTGATGTGAATATCTCTCTATTCTAAGGTGTCCTCAGAGTTGTTAAGAAACTTTACTACTCAAGGATGATAGAACGCCCATTCTAGAATTTAAGCTGGCGAATGCAGTTAGCTTCGTAGCCTAAACCTACTTAGACTTCTGTTAATCCGCAAAGGCGGATTTTGTTCTCTTAGCTGCGGCTTTAATCGCCATGACAAAATCGTGGTTGATCGACGGGCTAGAAGGCGATCGTAAAGACCCAATCGTGATATTCAGGCGCTTTGTTTTCGGTAATTGCGGTTAGTTTGTCTTTGAGTCGATCGGTGATTGGGCGCGCTTTTGGCAAGTCAAAGGTTTCGATTTTTTTGACGGGCGTAATCTTAGCGGCCGTTCCGCTTAAAAACACTTCCTCTGCGATAAAAAGCTCTGATTTATCGACTGGTCTTTCAACCACTTTGATTCCCAAATCTTGGGCGACAGTGAGAATGCTGCCTCTGGTAATTCCTTCTAAGATGTCCTGATCGTACCCAGGCGTAATCAGTTCACCATTGCGAATAATGAAAATATTCATGCCAGACGCTTCGCTGACTTTGCCTTGAGAATTTAACAAAATTGCTTCATCAAATCCCGATTCCACTGCTTCAGTTTTTGCCAAAGATGAAGTGATATATGCGCCACTGATTTTGCCTCTCAAGGGCAGACTGCGGTCTTCTTGACGACACCAGGAGCTAATTCGACAAGTCACGCCATCCGGAGATAAGTAATCGCCCAACTCTAACCCATAAACAAAAAAGTCTTTTTCAATATTATGTAAACGTGGGGCAATGCCTAACCCAGATGTATAGACAAACGGACGAATATAAAAGGATTGAGTCGGTCTATTTTTTTGAACAAAATCAGTAATAATCGCTTGAATTTTATCAGCAGGTAGATGGTAGTTAATCAACGTGGCGCTCTTGCTAAGTCGCTGACAGTGTTTGTCGAGTCGAAATAAAAGCACTTGATTGGGATTAGTCGGATCAGGAACGCCGCGCAGCCCCCCAAATGCTCCCGTTCCATAGTGCAAAGCGTGCGTTGCGATCGACAGATTTGCCTCAGCAAACGGCACGAACTGATTTTTGAAGTAAGCGATCGGCAGAAAGTTATGCATAGGAGGTTCGCGTGTTGATAGAAAAGAATTTCTATTGTATCGACCCGCACTCATTCTCATGCCCGATCGACCACCAAAATTTGATCGCAGTCTGGTCGATCACTTCTCTGAAGACAAATGATTCACTCAAATCATTTACTCAACAATTCACCATTGACACGCGCAGCACAAACTGATGATAATGGGAGGCTGTTGAAAACTTTAGCACTCTTTTAGAAACCCTTGGCTAACGTAGTTGTAATTGGTGCCCAGTGGGGCGATGAAGGGAAGGGAAAAATTACCGATCTGCTCAGTAAGTCAGCAGATGTGGTGGTTCGTTACCAGGGAGGCGTAAACGCTGGACACACCGTTGTCGTCAAGGATCAGACCTTCAAACTGCACCTTATCCCTTCTGGCATTTTGTATCCTGAAACCGAGTGCATTATCGGCTGCGGGACGGTGATTGATCCCAAAGTTCTGATTGAGGAACTGGATCAGTTAAAGGAATTGAACATTTCTACCGAAAACCTGCTGATCTCCGAAACGGCTCACGTCACAATGCCTTATCATCGGCTGATCGATCGCGCCTCTGAAGAACGGCGTGGCACCCACAAGATCGGCACGACCGGGCGAGGAATTGGCCCAACCTATGCTGATAAGTCTGAACGAACGGGGATTCGAGTTGTGGACTTGATGAATCCTGACATGCTGCGGAAACAGCTAAATTGGACGATCGCCTACAAAAACGTCATTCTCGAAAAGATGTACGATCTGCCGCCCCTGGATGCCGAAGCGGTGATCGCTGAATATTTGGAATACGCCGATCGCCTGCGTCCCCATGTGGTAGACAGTTCGCTTAAAATCTACGATGCGATTCGCCGCAAGCGCAACATTCTCTTTGAAGGCGCACAGGGCACGCTGCTTGATCTCGATCATGGCACCTATCCCTACGTCACTTCTTCAAATCCCGTAGCGGGCGGTGCCTGTGTGGGGACGGGGATCGGGCCAACGATGATCGATCGCGTGATCGGAGTCGCCAAAGCCTACACCACTCGCGTCGGAGAAGGGCCGTTTCCGACCGAACTGCACGGCGAGGTGGGTACGACCCTTTGTGAGCGAGGCGCAGAATTTGGCACGACGACAGGCAGACAGCGACGCTGCGGATGGTTTGATGCTGTGATCGGGCGCTACGCTGTGCGGATCAATGGGTTAGACTGTCTAGCGATCACCAAGCTCGACGTGTTAGACGAAATGGAGGAAATTCAAGTGTGTGTTGCCTATGAAATTGATGGGCAGCGCTGCGAAGATTTCCCCAGTAATTCGCGCGTGTTTGCCCGATGCAAGCCGATCTACAAAACCATGCCAGGGTGGAAGCGATCGACCGAAGACTGCCGATCGCTCGAAGATTTGCCGTCTCAAGCGTTGGACTATCTCAAATTCCTGGCAGAATTGATGGATGTGCCGATCGCGATCGTCTCTCTGGGAGCCAGCCGCGACCAAACCATTATCGTCGAAGATCCCATCCACGGGCCCAAGCGCGCTTTGTTGTACACCAAATAGCAGCAAGAAAGAGAGGAGGGATGACGGATGACGGATGAATGTGGAGAAATCTTTTTCCATCGTTTTCCCATTACCGTTTACTCTCTGTCCCTCCTCGCGAAGCGGAACGAAGTTCTCCCTCCTCGCGAAGCGGATTACCCCAAAAGGGGGAACAGATCATTGAAGTTTTCCCTCATCCCTAATTCAAAAGGTCATTATGCAAATCACAATCGAATGTCAGAAACGCGCTCCCGGAAGCAAACCGAATGCGCTGCGTCGTGAAGGAAAAGTTCCTGCGGTGCTCTATGGTCACAATGGGCAGGAGTCTGTTGAATTAACGCTGGATGCCAAAAAAGCAGAATTCTTAGTGCGCGATGCGTCAGTCAACAACACCTTGATTGATGTCAGCGTCCCTGAGCTACCCTGGTCGGGGAAAGCGCTGTTGCGTGAGATTCAGTCGCATCCCTGGAAGCAGAGTCTCTATCACCTCAGCTTTTTCTCGGTGTCGGCGCACGGCGTTCTCGAAATTACGGTTCCGCTGCACTTTGTGGGCGAATCTTATGGAGTCAAGCAAGAAAGCGGCATTCTCAACACTGAGTTGACTGAATTGGAAGTGAAATGTCTGCCCGATCGTATTCCCGAAGGCATCGATGTAGACATTACTGATCTCAAAGTGGGCGATTCTCTGCATGTACATGAGTTGAAACTCCCCGAAGGAGTAATAGCCGTCGGTGAAGCCAGCCGCGTGGTTGCTCAGGTGACGGCCAGCCGCGAGTAGTTGCCTGTGAATTTCAAACCATGAATTTCAGGTGTATTTAGAACCAGGGAGCCGATTTCCCTGGCTTTTTTATGGTTGAATCTCAGTGAGCTTCATCGAATTGACGTTAACCGCTACTCTCTACGCTATTACAACTCGCTAACCTATGACTGACACCAACCTGCCGCTTCTCGTTCAACAGATGCTCAAGTCGGATTTTTATCCGCATCCGGTGACCGAACCGATCGAGCTAATTCAAACTCACGTCTCGTATGTGCTGCTGACGGGGGAATTTGTCTATAAGCTCAAGAAGCCTGTCAACTATGGCTTTCTGGATTTCTCGACGCTCGAAAAACGAGAGCACTTTTGTCACGAAGAACTGCGCCTCAACCAGCGAGGAGCCGCCGAACTGTATTTAGACGTTTTGCCTGTGATGCAAGTGGGCGATGCGTTTCAACTAAGTGGGACGGGAGAGGCAGTTGAATACGTCGTCAAAATGTGTCAGTTTCCGCAAGAGACGCTACTGAGTGCAATGTTCGATCGCAACGAACTTACCGAACAGCATCTCAAAGATCTGGCAAAAGAATTGGCTCGATTTCACGCACAAGCGCCCACCAATGACTACATTCTCAGCTTTGGGGAGGTGTCGCAGATTCGGCAGGCGATCGACGAAAATTATGATCAGACGGTCGGCTACATCGGTGGCGCACAAACTCAACAGCAGTTTGATGAAACCCGCGCCTATACCGATCGCTTGTTTGCCGAGCAGAAAGCACTGTTTGATAGTCGCGTCGCTCACCAGTGGATTCGAGAATGTCACGGCGATGTGCATTTGAGAAACATTTGTTTTTGGCACAACAAAATTCTCTTGTTTGACTGCATTGAGTTCAATGAGCCGTTTCGGTTTGTCGATGTGATGTTTGATATTGCCTACATCATCATGGATTTGGATGCCCGCAACCGTCCCGATTTGAGTAATTTATTTCTCAACGCTTACATTGAGCAAACGGGCGACTGGGAAGGGTTACAGGTGTTGCCGCTGTATCTCAGCCGTCAGTCCTACGTGCGGGCAAAGGTAACTTCGTTTCTGTTGGGCGATCCGTCGATTCCAGAGGCCGTCAAGCAAGAGGCGATGGCGACCGCAAAACGATATTACACGCTGGCCTGGGAGTATACCCAACGCAAGTCGGGGCGGCTGATCCTCATGGCTGGCTTGTCTGGATCGGGCAAAAGTACCGTAGCTGGGCAGTTAGCGCGTCAGACAGGAGCCATTCAGATTCGATCGGATGCCGTTCGCAAACATCTGGGCGGCGTGGCGTTGGATGAAAAAGGCAGCGCGGATCTGTACAGTCCTGAAATGACGCAAAAAACCTACGATCGCTTGCTCCAACTCGGTTCCATTCTGGCGGCTCAAGGCTACACCGTAATTTTGGATGCTAAATACGATCGTCAAGCGCTACGTCTCCCGGTGATTTCTCAAGCCCAAGCCCATCAGATTCCTTTACAAATTTTGCATTGTGATGCGCCTCTGTCGGTGTTGCGCGATCGAGTAGAAAAACGCGAAGGAGATATCTCTGACGTGACGGCTGATCTCCTCGACCAACAGCAACTGGAATCTTTCTCAGAAATCGAACAACCCTATCTAAAGACCCTGGACACGACTCAACCGCTGGAGGAACAATTGAAATGAATGGGCTAAGAATTAAAAATTAGCGATCGGCTGAATGAGCGAAAACTAACGTGAATTCGAGGCGCTTCTTCATCGAACGGTCGTAACTTGAAGACGGAGCTGACCCTTGATCTGAGCGATCGCCGCAAAACCAGGGAGATTCACTGTCCAAAAACTAGACTTGAACAGGTCAGCAGATCATTAAGTTGGAGTTGAATCCGATTAGATTTTCTTATTGGAGAGGAGCGATCGCCTCTTTCCTGTGGAAAACTACGCCCATTTCTGTGGAAAACTTTGTGGGAAACCTGTCAAAAACTCCGATATTTAGTGGAAAACCTCCAATAGCTCACCACATGTAGTGGCAAAAACAGATCTTTTCCACAAGTTTTCCACAGGCTGACTGACCCTCAAAATCGCTTTGGAAAGTCGATCAAGCTTCTTTTCCACAGTTTCCACAGTTTCTTTTATCACAAATTAACCCCTCAACTTAAGCGTTACAATCCTTTCACCAAGCCAACTTCAGACCCGGTGGAACGATCTAGAAATGGGTGCTACTATGCTCAAGCAAGAATTTCTTAGAACTGTTTGAGCCGCTTCCCAAATCCAAAACGACCTTTAAAACAAGTTCACCTGCCTTTTTCCTCTTAGCCCTCCCAACTGCCATGAAACTGGTCTGCGCCCAAAACAACCTCAACACTCACCTCTCACTGGTCAGCCGTGCCGTTTCATCACGCCCCACGCACCCAGTCTTAGCCAACGTCTTACTCAACGCTGATGCCACCACTCAACAAGTCAGCCTGAGCGCCTTTGATCTCAGCTTAGGAATTCAAACTAGCTTTGCTGCCAAAGTTGAAGAAAGTGGCACCCTTACCCTGCCTGCCAAACTGCTCGGTGACATCGTTTCACGCTTGCCTGATGGCGACATTACTTTAGACAGTGACCTCAACGCCGAGACCGGAATGTTGACCACGCTTACCTGTGCATCGGGACGCTATCAAATGCGAGGACTGGGAGCCGAAGAATTTCCCGAACTACCTGCGATCGCAGAGGGCGAATTAGCTCACCTCTCCACCGAAGCGCTCATTGATGGACTGCGTGGCACCCTCTTTTCTTCGAGCGCGGACGAGACCAAACAGGTTTTGACGGGTGTTCACCTCAGTTTGCAGCCCGATGGGTTGGAGTTTGCTGCTACCGATGGGCACCGTCTCGCCGTCGTGCAGACCCTCAACCAGGAAGAGGATGGATCACCCGCCAGCAAAACCGAAAACGATGCCAGCTTGAATGTGACGATTCCTGCTAAGGCGCTGCAAGAATTGATGAAAATGTTGGGGCAAAGTGGCGCGTCGATCGCCGTCCGATTTGATCAAGGGCAAGTCGTTTTTGAATGGACGGATCAACGCCTGACCAGCCGCTTGCTAGAAGGGCAATATCCCAACTATCGGCAACTGATTCCTCGCCAGTTTTCGCATCAGATGACGCTCGATCGTCGCCTTCTACTCGGTGCTTTAGAACGGATCTCGGTGTTGGCTGACCAAAAAAACAACATCGTCAAAATGACGCTCGACAGTAGTAATCAAGAACTCACACTGTCAGTAGACGCTCAAGATGTGGGAAGTGGTCGCGAGTCGATGCCTGCTCAAATCACGGGCGATGGGTTAGATGTTGCTTTTAATGTGAAATACCTTGTCGAGGGTCTCAAAGCAATCAATACATCCGAAGTTCAGATGCAGCTAAATACTGCCACCAGTCCCGCGATTCTCACACCATTGGGAAGTTTGAAGATGACTTATTTGGTGATGCCTGTGCAAGTAAGATCTTGATCTATAGCAATCCTAAATGAGTCATGAACAGATTTTTGTCGCTCCGTTCCAGTCCGCTTCGCCCCCTAAATCCCCCATTCTGGGGGACTTTGAAACTTGGGAATGGGTCTTGAGATCTAAGAAGTCTCTCTGCTCAAAGTCCCCCAACTTTGGGGGATTTAGGGGGCACGATCGATTCTGCATTTCACGAGTGATTTGGGATTGCTGTACAAATGTCAACTCTAGAAAATTTGTAGGCTTCGTTGTTTAGATCTTCTGCCCCCCAACCCCCAATTCTGGAGGACTTTAGAGCAAATGTTTGAGTTCAGAGTTCCTCACGGGTGGGGATTTGGGGGCATTTTCAGGTGGATATCGTCATCCGTTCAAAACCACTGAAACGCTACAAATATTTTTGCAGTAAGAGCGCCAGCTTCTCTTTGGTTGCAGCAGGGACTTTTTCTAACGGCGTAAGAATGGCGTATTTCAAGGCGGAGTGAGCGTCAGAGACGGGTGGATTTTGAGTCAGGCGGCGCACGGTTTCTTGAATAACTTTTTGAGCGTTGGCGGCATTTTTTTGCAAGTTGCCAATCACCATCTCGACCGTTACGCTGTCATGATCAGGATGCCAACAATCGTAATCTGTGACCAGGGCCAGCGTTGCATAGGCGATTTCGGCTTCTCGTGCCAGCTTTGCTTCGGGCAAGTTTGTCATGCCGATTACCGTTGCGCCCCAACTGCGGTGCAGGTTTGATTCGGCTTTGGTCGAGAAGGCGGGGCCTTCCATACAGACATAGGTGCCGCCCCGATGCAGCGTGACTTCTGAAAAATTGAGATCGGCAACCGTATCAGCTAACACCTTGGCTAAATGAACGCAAATCGGATCACCAAAGGCAACGTGAGCGACAATGCCATCGCCAAAAAAAGTGGAAATGCGATTTTTGGTACGATCGATAAACTGATCGGGCACCACCATATCCAACGGTTTGGCTTCTTCTTTGAGCGACCCGACCGCCGACGCAGAGATCAAGTATTCAACGCCCAAACTCTTCATAGCGTAGATGTTTGCTCGAAACGGTAGCTCGGTTGGCAACAGATGATGGTTGCGTCCGTGACGAGCTAGAAATGCAACTCGCGTATCCTCCAGGGTGCCCAAGATCAGCGCATCCGAGGGTGACCCAAAGGGCGTTGTGATCTGGACTTCTTCTACGTCTTTGAGGGCATCCATTTTATAGAGACCACTGCCACCGATGATGCCGATTTTTGCTTGAGACATATGAGGTTTTTGCGTTTGCGAATCGGGATTATTTTACTGTGTTCTGTTGAGCTTGAGAATTGAGCAGCCAAAAGCCTGTGTAGGTCATCCCCGAATCGTCGGGTTGGATCAAGAGAAAATGGAGTCCCTGGCTAGCTTGTTTGCGCTGTTGGTAAAGTTGGGCAGCCGATCGTACCTCTGAGTCTTCGAAAGTGGCGACTATCCAGCGATCGACGGCTCCCGCTTCTAAAATGAGTCCGTCGGGTGCGCCTGCAATGTGATTGAGTGAGACAGGTTGGGCGGTTTGTAGCCAGCGAGCGATAGCGAGCGATCGCCGTCCTCCATCAATGACAACCCCCGGAATCAGTGTGATAGAGGCGACACCCAACGCGATCGGCAGCCATTCTGTCGGCATTTCTAGAATGGGAATCAGGCGATCTCTAAAGGCATCTTCGAGATCAGCGGCGGGTAGGGAGGCAAATCGCCAGCGATCGCCCCAAAGATTATCTGGTAAAGGTTGAGGTGGATTTCTCATAAATAAAGAAAAAGAAAAGCGCTAAAGATGGTTTAATAACGACTCGCCATCTGAGGATTCTTGACGTTTCCTCGTAGTCTGTCAAGAAATTTTGGTTAATCGAACGTGAATTGATGAAACAGCTTATCTATTAAATAGGGATAAGTAGAGATAAATAGAGAACTTTGAACCAGAACGCTGATCTTAAAGTCCTCTAGAATTGGCAGTTTGGGAGGCAGAAGCGCTTGACAACGAAGCAAAAAATCTTCATCGAATTCAAGTTAGCGCCAATGGTCAGTAATTTTTTGGACGGTGCCGAATTTGGGATAATAGAAAATCCCTCCGTCCGCAGGATTTAGGACAGAGATAGAGAATTTTGATTTGCGCCTCAATTTTTAGCGGTGTCATGACTCAAACTTTAGTGGTCAAAATTGGTACTTCTAGCCTGACTCAACCCGAAACGGGACAATTGGCCCTCTCGACGATCGCCACCTTAGTCGAAGTTCTCAGCACGTTGCGGCAGCAGGGTCATCGAGTCGTCTTGGTGTCGTCAGGGGCGGTGGGAGTTGGCTGTGCAAGATTGGGGTTAACCGAACGGCCCAAAGCGATCGCCCTCAAACAGGCCGTCGCCGCTGTGGGTCAAGGTCGTCTGATGCGAATTTATGATGACTTTTTTACGGCAATGCAGCAACCGATCGCTCAGGTTCTCTTAACTCGCGGCGATCTGGTCGAGCGAAACCATTATGTAAATGTGTACCGAACGTTTCAAGAATTATTGCGGCTGGATGTGATTCCGATCGTCAATGAAAATGATACCGTTGCGGTCGATGAATTGAAGTTTGGCGATAATGATACGCTGTCGGCGCTGGTGGCGAGTTTGGTGGATGCCGATTGGTTGTTTTTGATGACGGATGTCGATCGTCTCTACTCGGCCGATCCCCGTAGCGATCCCAATGCTCAACCGATTTCACTTGTGCAGAATATCGAGCAGTTGACCGTCAAAACGGGCAGTTCTGGCTCTAATTGGGGAACGGGCGGCATGGTGACCAAGATTTCGGCGGCCCAGATTGCCACAGGTGCGGGCGTGAGAACGGTGATCATGCAGGGTCGATCGCCCCACAATTTATTCAAAGTGCTGCAAGGGGAAGCGATCGGGACGCAATTTGAGCCACAGCCCCGACCGATCAACGCCCGCCAACGCTGGATCGCCCACGGACTCATTCCCACAGGCAAACTCTTGTTAGATGATGGAGCCGTCAAAGCCATTCGCAAAGATGGCAAGTCGCTCTTAGCTGCCGGGGTCATTCAAGTCGAAGGCAAGTTTGAGAGTCAGGATGCGGTGAAATTGTGTGATCATTCCGGTCACGAAATCGCTAGAGGTCTCGTCAACTACACCAGCACCGAACTCCAAAAAATTCGCGGTCACAAGTCCGAAGAGATTGCCGAAATTCTGGGTTATGCGGGGGCAGAGACGATCGTCCATCGAGACAATTTAGTTTTAAAGTAGAGGCTTCTAGACATTGGACACTAGACAATAGGCGTTGGCTTCAAAGTCCCCCAAAATTGGGGGGTTGGGGGGCAGAAGATGTAACCAGCGAAGCGAAAGAACTGCATTGGACAGAAGTCGATTTGTCGATTTAGAGAATTGATATCGTTCCTCACGCACCATTTCATAACATTTTGTCGCATTTCCTCAAGCGTTACGCCTGATCGGTAAGATGAAAACTGTCAGTTCGTTTCAGGACGGCTAACGGAGTTTAACAAGATGCAACAAAATCAGAATTTGACGGTTGTGGTCACCGGGGCCTCTTCTGGTGTTGGGTTGTATGCCGCAAAAGCGCTGGCCCAACGGGGATGGCATGTAGTGATGGCGTGTCGAGATCTAGAAAAAGCCAAACAAGCCGCCCAATCTCTAGGAATGTCGCCCGATCGCTACACCTTAATGCACATTGATTTGGGGTCACTGGACAGCGTGCGTGAGTTTGTCAAAACCTTTCACGAAAGTGGCAAATCGTTGGATGCTCTCGTCTGCAATGCTGCGGTTTATCTGCCGTTGTTAAAAGAGCCGATGCGATCGCCCGAAGGCTATGAGTTAAGTGTGGCAACCAATCATCTGGGTCATTTTTTGCTGTGCAATTTGCTATTGGATGATCTCAAACATTCCGCTTCGGGTGCAGCAAGACTGATCATTTTAGGAACGGTAACCGCAAATTCCAAGGAGTTAGGCGGCAAGATTCCCATTCCTGCGCCTGCTGACTTGGGCAATCTCGAAGGCTTTGAAGCGGGCTTTAAGGCACCCATTTCGATGATTGATGGCAAACCGTTTAAGGCAGGCAAGGCTTACAAAGACAGCAAACTCTGTAACATGATCACCAGTCGAGAACTGCATCGCCGCTATCATGACTCGACGGGCATTGTGTTTAACACGCTCTATCCGGGCTGTGTGGCAGATACGCCGCTTTTTCGCAATAGCTATCCGCTGTTTCAAAAGGTCTTCCCGTGGTTTCAGAAAAATATTACGGGGGGCTATGTGTCGCAGGAGTTGGCCGGAGAGCGCGTCGCTCAAGTGGTGGCTGACCCACAGTTTAAGCAGTCAGGCGTGCATTGGAGTTGGGGCAATCGTCAAAAAGAAGGGCGTGAGTCGTTTGTGCAAGAGCTATCCGAAAAAGCCAGCGACGATCGTTTAGCTGCTCGCATGTGGGACTTGAGCGAAAAGCTGGTATCCATAGCGTAGACTTCACCATTCTATTCGTGATTCACCTTTTGATAAAGTTCCCATTCGGCATAACGTTTCTCAAAGTACTCTGCGATCGACCTTTTTCAACCTGAGATGTGATCATCTTGGGTTTTTTGATTTGAGTGAATGAGCGTCGATCGCCAAAATGTCGTTCACAAAACCGATGTCACACGCGGTACAAAAGTAACCTTCTAGAAATTGCTCAAGCGGTTTTTCTTTGAGCACTTCGGGATTGCACTCGTCGATCGCAAGCTGATCTTTTCGGCGATATCCACAGCGTTCTTCGTCACCAAATAAAGCTTTAGGGCTTTTGGCTCCAATCAGAATCAATTTTTTGATCACGTTGTGGTTACTTTGACAGTTGGGGCACAGGTTTTCAGAATTCTCAACCATAGAATCCTAGCGTCTTCAGCATGAGTTGCATTTTGATGCATTGATCGTAGTTGATCGTCGATTTATTTTCCTAGATTGCTTTTGATGGGAGGAGTGTCGATCGCACCTGGCAAATCCTCACAGTCAAACGTCACAAAAAAGTCACCCGCCGGAACGCTTCGCCGCAAAAAACGCACCATTGCATCCGCGTCGCTTCGATTATTAAATTGTCCAATTTCTCTCGGTTTGTGTCCTGGCATCACTGCAACCACCGCATAAGGACGATGGAAATGAGGATTCAGTCGGGAATCTCGCATATTCTATATATGAAACTATGGAACTAGATCTATATTATATGTATAACGTGCTCAAATCCATAGCATTGATAAAATGGAGCGAATGATTACATGGATAAAAAGGACGCAATCGGTGCCGAAGACCAAAAACGCAGAACACGGAGAACCCAAAAGAACGGTCTCAGTAACGTTGACGGAGAGCGCGATAGCAGGACTGGACACTTGGGCGGACAATCTGGGAGTCAGTCGATCGGAACTGATCACCCAACTGGGACTAGGCAAAATTCAGGTGCATCCCGACTTGAAAGCCTTGGGGGAATCTATAGCCAGTTGTTAGAAGAAGCCGAAGAGCAACTGGCCGAACTAGAAGATCGGCTCGAAGAAACAAAAACAAAAACGATTCGATATGAGCAAAAAATAGAGAAAGTGCGATCGCGCCGCCAACAAATCTTAGAATCGCTCGAATCCTGGCGACAAACTTTGCAGGGCTAATTGGCTCCTCACAAGGCTAGATTTCATCTGGATTCACACCCATTGCTCTTAAGCGATCGGCTAGACGATCGGCACGTTGACGTTCCACTTCCCGACCTTCTGCGCCCGTGGGGATGACTTGACCTTGACGATCGCACCAACGTAACCAAAGCCCAGCCTGCTCTTCAAAGGTTCCTTCCCAGACCGTTAATCCGAGTCCAACTGACTCCAACCAAACGGGGGCAGCGCATTCCCGATAGTTCTTCCCGGTCAACTCCCAAACCTTGAGAAGCGATCCATTCAGTTCGTCCTGACCCTGAAGCTGCTTTAACGGGTCAAACACCGCATAGTAAGCAACGCCGATGCGGGCATAGTCAGCTTTTTTGGTAGCCAACTCATTGCCTTTGCGATTGGAGACAATTTCAATACAAACCTCCGGCAGCTTGCCAAACTCCCAAACAAAATAGGAGCGGTTTTGCTTTTGGCTCCAGTCCGCAGGCATTTGAAGATTGAGACTCAGAAACGCATCAGGGACGATCGGGTCTTGCTTTAACGCATAAAACAATCCTACATTTGCCGCCGCAATGAATGAAACTTCTGGCGACCAAGAACTATAGAGCGGTTCTACTAAGAGCCGTTTCTGCTTTTCAGATTGAAAGTTGTCTACCGGGATGTCGTCCTCAATCACCAAATGACTAATATCAAGCTGGGTGACGAGTTCGTTGTTATCTACGTCATTATTCTCTACGTCATTATTTAGAAGTTGTCCAGTCATGGGCAGTTACTAAAGCTGATGCTTTATTATCATCCAGATTCTGAGTGAAGCTTGAATAAGCCGTGTGACTACTCCTCTAATTTCAGACGCTCTTGTTTTTTCTTGGGATGTCAAAGTCCTTCATGTGTCAAAGATCAGGAGGTCGTTGCAAATTGGCGACTAGAGCGGAAAAATCGATCGAATTCGTATTCAACCAAACGCTGAGAGTAGGATTCGGATGACAGAATGGTACGATCGCAACTTCAACCCGCAGGTATCGACATGACTCCTACCCCGATCATCATCGCCAGAGAGGTCGAAAAGTGGTACGGCAACAACTTTCACGTACTCAAAGGCATCAGCTTGACGGTCAATAAAGGCGAAGTCGTCGTGATGATGGGGCCCTCTGGGTCAGGCAAATCGACCTTTATTCGCACCTTCAACGCCCTCGAAGAGTATCAAAAAGGCAGCATCGAGATTGACGGCATTCAGCTATCGCAAGACATGAAAGATGTGGGAGCGATTCGCCGCGAAGTGGGCATGGTGTTTCAGCAGTTCAATTTATTTCCGCATCTGACGGTGTTAGAGAATGTGATGCTGGCTCCCACCCACGTCCGCAAATGGACAAAAGCCAAAGCCAAAGATGATGCAGGTCAACTCCTAGAGCGCGTCGGCATTTTAGAACAGGCGAATAAGTATCCCGGTCAGCTTTCGGGAGGACAACAGCAGCGAGTCGCGATCGCCCGTGCCCTGGCCATGCAGCCCAAAGTCATGTTGTTTGATGAACCCACCTCCGCCCTCGATCCCGAAATGGTGCAAGAAGTCTTACAGGTGATGCGATCGCTGGCCAACTCTGGTATGACAATGGTCTGCGTCACTCATGAAGTCGGATTTGCCCGCGAAGTCGCCGATCGTGTGGTCTTTATGGACGAAGGCTTACTCATCGAAGACACCACCCCCACCGAGTTTTTCACCAATCCCAAAGGCGATCGGGCTAAAAAATTTCTCTCACAGATTCTGCATTAAAGAGAGACGTAGAGGACGTTAGACATTAGACTGGAGACTTTAAATACTGTCCAAAATCCAAAGTCCAAAGTCCCCCATGTCTGCTGATTTAACAAAAAAGGGCATCTTTCGTAGTGTTGTAGTAAGCCGATCGCCATGCTCGACCCCACACCCGATCCAGCACCCGACCCCACACCCGACCCACAAGACTCACTAGAATCGTTGCCTGCAATGACTTTAGACGAATGGCTGGACAAGCTGAGACGAGCCGATCGCGCCTTCTACAACATCATGGCTATGGAAGTGTGGTCGATCGCCAAAACAATGGACGGCATCATCCCCGGCTTTTGGAGTCGCTTTATGACCAATCGCCGCATCGCCATGAAGCAATTTATCGAAAAAAGTCGCATTCAACATCCCGGATCAGCCTCAGCGATCGACGAAGTAAAGGAACAAGCAAACAGCGATCGCTAATTAATTTTCTCTCAGCTTCAAGTAGCAGGATTGTAGCCAGAAATGCTTGTAGCACAGCTTAACCATACAGTAGGATCACCGAAGCGTTGACAAAGCAATCCATCGGCTGCTTTAGCTCGTACTCCTGACGTTCCCGCACTAAAAAGACCATGAAAGCTCCTAATTCACTCTCGGTCTGGCAACAACTCAAAAACCGTGAAATCACCTGCGAACAAGCGCTTCATCTGCTGGTCGATTCAGAAAACAACGTCACACTGGAACTATTGGATCGAGAAGTCAGCCATCGATTTTTGCGAGAATTTCCCGATCGCAACGCCCTGCCGCCTCTGATTCCCCTTTTACTCTGGCGCAACTGTTTTTATCTCGGTAGCCCCGTAACGCTTTCTGACAAGCAGGTTCAGGAACTGAGCGATCGCACCTTCACCAACGTCAAAATTATTCCCGTCACCGATAAAAGCTACCGCGCCTGGTATCACACCGCCAACCTCGACCACCATCAAATTAGCTCGACTCCCCTGGTCAACCCCCTCACCGGAGAACTCGAAGCCGAAAACATTGGCGAAGTCACCGAACTCTATCTCTCAAAAGCAGCCGACCAAATCGGGCGGATCAGAACCATTATTTCGGGGGCCTTGCGAAATCGGGCCAGCGACATTCACTTAGAGCCGACCCCTGCTGGGCTGCGCGTTCGCTATCGAATTGACGGAATTTTACGCGACATTACCACCCTGCCTATCGAAGTGAGTCGGCGAGCGATCGTCGCCCTCAAAGTCATGGCCAACATGGATATCTCAGAAAGCCGTCGCCCTCAAGATGCCCGCATCGGAGAAAGCTACGCCTCTGGTCAAGACACCGATCTGGGACTTGATATGCGCGTCAGCACCTTGCCCTGTGTCGGCGGAGAAAAGGCCGTCATCCGACTGCTGCCCCGTCAAAATCCCTTCTCAAACATGGAAGAATTGGGCTTTTCTCCCAAAACGCTCGAAATCTACCAGCGCTGGCTGCGTCAGCCTCAAGGCATGATTATCTTTACGGGCCCAACGGGGTCAGGCAAAACCAGCACTCTATACACGAGCTTGCAGGCGATCGCTACTGAATTTGTCAACGTCGTCACGGTCGAAGATCCGGTCGAGTACATTCTGCCGCGCATTACGCAAACTCAAGTCCATGAGGCAGCGGGGATGACCTTTGCAGCGGGACTGAGAGCCATTTTGCGCCAAGACCCCGACATCATCATGCTGGGCGAAATTCGCGATCACGAAACTGCCGAAACGGGCATTCGAGCCGCCCTAACCGGACACCTGGTTTTGACAACGCTACACACCAATGATGCAATGAGCGCCGTTCCCAGACTTAAGGATATTGGCCCCGACCCCGGTTTGATCAGTGATGCGTTGTTGGGAGTGGTGGCCCAGCGTCTCGTGCGAAAAAATTGTCTCCACTGCTCTGAGCCTTACCAACCTAGCGAGAAAGATCTCAAAGCTTTGGGCATCGATCGCGACCACATCGGACACGAATGGCGCAAAGGCAAAGGCTGCAATCGCTGCTTTAATTCGGGGTATTTGGGACGCGAGGCAATTATTGAGCTACTCAACGTCGATGATACGCTGCGACAAATTATTTACGAAGGCACGATGACCCAGCTACAGCGCTACTTATTAGATGGCGACAATTTTGACTCGTTTCGGGTGTCGGCGATCGAGAAGATCACCCAGGGGATCACGACCGTCGAAGAAGTGCTGCGCGTTTTGCCTCACAGTTCGCTTTATCGCAAATCAACAGTAAGCGAAGTCCGCCCAGCCCACACCAAAAAGAAATTGATGAATGCGTCTGGCAGTTGAGGGCGCAGGCTGTGTCAAGATTTCAGTATCCATGTCTCGTTGGTTGAAGCGATCGCTTCCCCAGTGTCCTCTATGTCCAACTTTGACAGTCAACCGCTCTCTCAAATCAGCGTCACCGAACTGGCCCAAAAGCTGGCCGATCCCCAAGACTTACAGCTTGTCGATGTGCGAGAAGTTTGGGAAGTCGAAACGGCTGGCTTGCCTGGGTTCATCGTGTTGCCCCTGAGCGACTACGCCGAATGGTCTGAAGAGATTCACACTCGTCTCGATCCTCAAAAAGAAACGTTGGTGCTGTGTCATCACGGAATGCGATCGGCGCAAATGTGCCAATGGCTAATTCAACAGGGCTTTACGCAGGTGAAGAATATTATGGGCGGGATTGATGCGTATGCGATCGCCGTGGATCGATCAATTCCCAGATATTAGCGAGGGATGAGGGATGAGGGATGAGGGATGAGGGATGAGGCGGTAAACTGTCCGGAAGTCCCCAGAATGGGGGGTTGGGGGGCAAAAGCGCTGAACATCAAAGCGAAAGAACCTCATAGAATTTAAGCTGACGAATGTGGGAGCCTTCGATCGCCACCAAAGCCTTGTAGACCTGTCTTGTGTCCAAAGTCTGAGGTCTCTTTTGTCTTCCTGCCGCGTTTGCTACCACAGCGATCCCAAATAAAAGCCAAAATCAAGAATCTGCTATCTTAGGTTCAATTGGTGTATCTGACTGAGACTGAATCCTAGTCTGAGATTTAAGATTTAGCTTTTCAAAATGTCTACTCACATGAATCTGACGAATCGACAGCAGCAAGTTCTTTGGGCAACGGTGCGCCACTACATCGCGACGGCCGAGCCTGTCGGATCTGAGGCCCTCGTGAAAGGATATCAACTTAGCGTTAGTTCGGCGACGATTCGCAATGCGATGGGCTTTTTAGAAAAAGCAGGATTGCTCTATCAGCCTCACACCTCAGCAGGGCGCATTCCGTCTGATTCGGGCTACCGCATCTATGTTGATCAGCTAATTACGCCTTCGACCGAGTTGAGCTATCAGGTTGAGCAATTGTTAACAGGTCGGCTCAATTGGGACGAATGGAGTTTTGAAGCGCTGCTTAAAGGGGCGGCTCAAATTTTGGCGACGTTGAGTGGCTATATTACGCTGATCACGATGCCCTTTAGCCGGACGACCGAGTTGCGTCACTTGCAGCTTGTGCAAATTGATCCCCAGCGCGTCATGCTGATTGTGGTCAATGATACTTACGAAACGCAATCGGTTTTGATGGAGTTGCCGCAGGTTGAGGAAGATGGCGATCCAGAACTGGTCGCACGAGAGTTGCAGATTCTCTCTAACTTTTTGAACGATCAGCTTCGGGGGCGATCGCCTGCTGAGATTGCGACTTTAGACTGGAGTGAGTTGGGGCGAGAGTTCGATCGCTACAGTCAGTTTCTCACCTCGCTGGTGACCGATCTGTCGCGCCGTCTGTCTAAATCATCAGCCCCCACCCAGATTATGGTCAGCGGTGTGTCTGAAGTGCTGCGTCAGCCAGAATTTTCGGAACTCAGCCAGATCAAAACGATCATGCACCTGCTCGAAGAAGAACAACATCAGTTGATGCCCCTGATTTTCGAGCCACCCGATTCTGAACTGTTGGGCAAACGAGTCACCGTTCGCATTGGTTCCGAAAATTCGCTAGAGCCGATTCGCACCTGTACGCTGATTTCTTCGACCTATAATCGCGGCACTGTCCCTGTCGGAAGTGTCTGTGTGTTGGGGCCGACGCGCATGGTTTACGAAGATACGATCGCCCTTGTCGAAGCCACCGCCGATTACATTTCAGACGCTCTGAGTTAGGGATGAGGGATGAGGGATGAGGGATGAGGGTATTTCTCGCTACGGTGATCAATCCGGGCAGCCCCCTAAATCCCCCACGAGTAGGGGACTTTGAACCAGAATTCTTCTCTTAAAGTCCCTTAGAATTGGCAGCTTGGGGCAGAAGCGTCAAATATCGAAGCGAAGAATTTACCAATTCACGATCAACGATCGTCCTAGCGATCGACGCTACTTGTGATTGGAAGATTCAAGTTTGTAATGGCAGCAATCACGGCATCGGGTTCGATCGGTTTGGTCAAATAGGTTTGAAACCCGGCAGCCATTACTCTTTGGCGATCTTCTTCTCTGGCGTAGGCGGTGATGGCGATCGCGGGAATGTCTGCTTGCTGTAGTTGCAGTTGGTTGATCAATGCGTACCCATCTTGATCGGGCATTCCAACATCACTGATGAGCAGGGTGGGGACGGCTTGTTTGACGGCAGATAGAGCGGCTTGGACGGATGAAACAGGAGTCACGATCGCACCTGCTTCTTCGAGCAAAAAGGTCAGGAGGTCGAGGGTGTCTTTTTCGTCGTCTACTACGAGAATCTGCATACCTGCCAAAGGCGCTGACACGAGAGGAGGAGCAGGCGTTGGAGCCGAGAAGTTGTCTGCGGTTTGTTTGAGGGGCAGCTTTACGGTAAAGGTTGAGCCTTGTCCTTCTCCGGGGCTGTCTGCATGGACGGTGCCGCCGTGAAGTTCGACGAGATGACGAACGATCGCGAGTCCGATTCCCAGTCCGCCAAAGGTGCGCGTTGTGCTGCCGTCGGCCTGGCGAAAGTAGTCAAACACATAGGGCAAAAAGGAGGCGGGGATGCCTTTTCCGGTGTCGGTGATTTGGATTTGAGCAATGCCCCCTTCAGAGTGCGGATTGCTGGCTGTGATGTGAATTTGTACCTGTCCGTTGGGCGGCGTAAATTTAATGGCGTTGGAGAAGAGATTCCAAAAAACCTGCTGGAGGCGACTCGCATCACCAATGATTTGAAAGGCTGGCGCTTCAAGATGATCTGAGATGGAGAATGTCAGGTTGACCGCTTTCGCTTCTGCGGATAATCGTACCGTTTCTAACGCTGATTCAATAATCGGTATCAGGCTGACCAAATTGTGTTTTAAAGTTAGCTTTCCGCTGAGAATTCGAGAGACATCTAAGAGATCTTCGATCAGTTGCGTTTGGATCTGGGCGTTGCGTTCGATCGTTTCCAGCCCGCGTATCAAAGTGGTGCGATCGTAGAGTTTTGCTTTTAATAACTTTGACCATCCCAAAATTGGATTGAGTGGCGTTCGCAATTCATGAGACAGGACGGCTAAAAATTCATCTTTGAGGCGATTAGCTTCTTGTGCTTGCTCATAGAGTTGGGCATTGTCTAATGCGATCGCGGCCCGGTTGGCTAATTCTTCTACAAGTCGGAGATCGGTTTCTGTATAACGTCGCCCGGAAGCAGCAGTATAGCCACAAGTCAACACGCCCAAGCGTCGATCGTGAATCACCAACGGCACCACAATTTCTGATTGAAACTGAAGCGCTCGCATAAATTTTAAATGTTCGTCACGAGTCGCGATCGTTTGCATCCATTCATCCGTGACGACGGGCGTTAGAGCAGATCTGCCACTGGCGATCGCTTGTCGAGTGGGATGATGAGCAAAACGCTGAGACGGGACAAAGGATTGAATCTGAGCAAACCAATTAGTCTGAGCGCGATCGCAATAACTCCAAGCCGCCCGCTGGATCTCTCCTTCTGAAGTGACCACATCAAAAAAACAAAAGTCCGCCAAAAAAGGCACTGTCAGACTCGCAATATTTTCGAGTGTGATTTTGTAATCGAGAGACGCGGTGAGAATGACGCTGGCTTCCGCCAAAAATCGCAGACGATTCTCGCTCTCTTGTAGGGCAAGTTCGGCTTGTTGGCGATCGCGTCGAGCCTGGGCTTCTCGCAGGGCCCGCTTGACCGAGGGAACTAGCCTGTCAAGTCGCTGTTTGAGAATGTAATCAGTTGCGCCACTTTTGAGCATCTCGATCGCCAGTTCTTCGCCCAGCGTCCCCGATACGATGATAAACGGCACTTCGGGACGCACACTTTGAGCCACCGCGAGGGCAGAAATCCCGTCAAACCCTGGCAGCGCATAGTCTGACAATATCAAATCAAACGAATCTGTCTCTAGCGCCTCAACAAAGTCCGATCGCGTGTCTACCCGTTTCATTTCACACTCAATTTCTCCGTCTGCCAGTGCAATTTGCACCAGTTCTGTGTCTAACAAACTATCTTCTAACAGCAAAAAGTAAAGTGGACTCATGAGAGGGAAGGGATGAGGGGTTGTCTTCGACACGCTTCGCGAGAGGAATGAAGGATGAATGCAGATATCAAAGATCTGAATTGATCGTTCTTTGCTGATCAGTTAAGTAACGTTAAGGTTGGGAAGACATTAGACAAAAGGCGTTAGGCAAAGTAGAAAAGGCGTTAGGCAAAGTAGAAAAGGCGTTGGGTAAAACAGAAAAGGCGTTGGGTAAAACAGAAAAGACGTTGAGCGAAAGGGAAAAGGCGTTAGACGAAACACAAAAGGCGTTAGGCAAAGTAGAAAAGACGTTAAGCAAAATAGAAAAGACGCTAGACGAAACGCAAAAGACCTTGAGCAAAACAGAAAAGACGTTAAGCGAAAGACCTTTGGCTTTAAATACTATTTTGTCTAAAGTCCTTCACCAAATTGACCACCAAGCAGAGATGAGAGACCAACGATGAATAAAGCAAAACAGTATTAGAATCACAACACAAAGCTTTATTCATCCCTCATCCTTCCTCCCTCATCCTTCCTCCCTCATCCCTCATCCTTCCTCCCTCATCCCTACCTTCTATCGGTTACTACTCGCGGAGGGCAACGATCCTGGTGGGGGTTGATTGACGACGGCCCAGAAGAGTCCGACCTGTTTGATCACATCCACAAATTCGTGAAAGTCGATCGGCTTGACAACATAGGCATTGGCTCCCAACTCATAACAGTTGAGCAAATCAGGTTCCTCACGGGAAGAAGTCAGCACCACCACAGGCACTAATCGAAAACTAGGCTCCGATCGAATCTGAGAAAGCACCTCCATCCCATTGACTCTAGGCAACTTGAGATCGAGCAAAATCACCACAGGATTGCCTTCCATCCGCATCTTAAAAATGCCGCGACGATAAAGATAATTGAGTGCCTCCTCTCCATCTCGTACGACCACCACTTCATTTGCCAGGTGATTGTCAGACAGCGATGTCAAAATCAATTCCACATCATTGGTACTGTCTTCAACGAGCAAAATACGTCTCATATCCGTTTCTGTCATGGAATCGTTGTCATCTCCTTTACTCCGTAGTGCGTAGTCCGCAGTGTTAGTTTACAGTGCGTCGTCCGTAGTGCGTTGTGAGAAACGCGATTAGGAAAAGCATTCAATAACAGATCTGTAGTGCGAAGACACTGCCCACTAGAGATGCAGACCATTCGCCGCAACAGTTCGCCTCATTAAAACCCTTCTACCCAAAAATCGCGTCTACTGGAAGATAGGGATACAGAGATGCCGATCGCACCTGTGTATCCGTCTACTCGATCAAGTCCGCTTGATTAATCGCAACCGGGTAAACAACTTTGGATTTTGGACTTTAAACATTGGACACTGAACTTTAGCCTTTGAGATTCAGGTCTCCGGTCTAGCGTCTCTCGTCTCCATGCTTTGCCTGTTGCCTAATTTAGGGAATTGATATCAGACTCTACCTGCCTCTTTTGGCAACGAAAAGTAGAACGTCGCACCCCGATCGGTTTCTCCCTCTGCCCAGACTCGCCCACCATGACGGTGAATGATGCGCTGGACGTTTGCTAAACCAATCCCAGTGCCTTCAAATTGAGACTGAGTATGGAGTCGCTGAAAGATGCCAAACAGTTTGTGAACATAGCGCATATCGAAGCCGATGCCATTATCCCGCACAAAAAACACAATTTCTGTTTTCTGGTCAAGGCTACCAACTTCAATTTCGACTTTGGGGGTCAGACGGCTATACTTCACGGCGTTTTCTAGAAGGTTTCGCCAGACGAGCCGCAGCATCGAGGGGTCAGCCTGCACCGAGGGCAATGGGTCAATCTTCCAGGTAATCGATCGTCCTTGAGTTTCGACCTCTAATTCGCGCTTGACTTCTTGCAACAGCTCCATCATCTCAAAGGAGATAAAGCGCATCTCCGATCGCCCCATCCGCGAAAAAGACAACAGATCGTCGATCAAAGTGCCTGCTTGTTTGGTGGTGTGGGCGATCGTGGTTAAGTATCGTTCACTCGTCGGGTCAAGACAGGTTGATTTGAGGTTTTTTTGCAGCAGTTCGACAAATCCGGCAATGTGGCGCAGCGGGGCCCGCAGGTCGTGTGACACCGAGTACGAAAAGGATTCTAACTCTTTGTTGGCGGCTTCGAGTTGGGCGGTGCGCTGATGGACTCGCGATTCCAAACTTTCGTTTAGCTGACGGATTTCGAGTTCGGCTTGTTTGCGATCGTGGACATCGGTAATCGTCCCCACCCATTCGCGCACCTTGCCATCTGAGTCAAATAAGGGAACGGCGCGAGCTTCAAAGTAGCGATAGTTTTGAGTGGCCGCGCACCAGAGACGACCCGCCGTTTCATAAAAGGAGTCATTGCTCAACGACTGTTTCCAACGAGCTTTCAGGGTCTCCCGATCGTCAGGATGAACCTTTTGTGCCCAACCCCAACCTTGATGCGCTTCCCAAGATTGCCCGGTGTAATCCTCCCAGCCTAATTGCCGCTCGGCAAAGCGCCCTTCTGCATCAGTCGTCCACAAAACAGACGTAACGGTGTTGACGATCGCCCGATAGCGTTCTTCTCCTTGGCGAAGGGCTTCTTCGATCTGTTTGCGGCTGGTGATATCGTGAGCAACCGTATACAGCTTGCCTTCTTCCGGAACGGGAGCCGTCATCCAATCGATCCATTTATAGCTGCCATCGTGACAACGGTAGCGATTCTCAAAATGCAGCGTGTTGATCCCCGTTGAGAGTTTTTGCATCTCTGCCAGCGTAGAGGCGCGATCGTCGGGATGCACCAGTTCGATAAAAGGAGTGTTGAGTAATTCGGCTTCGCTATAGCCCAAAATTTTCTCAAAGGCAGGATTGATTCGCTTAAAGTAGCCATCCAGTCCAGCGATACAGAGCATATCCAGCGACAGGGTAAAGAAGCGATCGCGATCGTCTTCGGCCTGTTTGCGACCCGTGATATCTTCGATCACCGAGATAAAGTACTTGGGATTGTCATCGGCATTGCGAACCAGCGAAACCGTGAGGTGAATCCAAACCAGCGATCCGTTTTTGTGAATGTAGCGCTTCTCGATCGCATAGGTTTTGATCGTCCCCGCCAGCATTTGGTGAAAGTAGGCTAGGTCAATTTCTAGATCTGCGGCGTAAGTAATCTCTTGAAAGGTTTTTTGCAGCAGTTCTTGGCGAGAATAGCCGACGATCTCACAAAGTTTTTGATTGACTCGCAGCCATTGGCCATCCAGTCCTACATGGGCGATCCCAATGGCAGCCAGGTCAAATGTAGCTTCAAACTCTACGGCCTGCTCTTGTAGAGCCTTTTCTACTAATGTCCAATTTTCGACCGTCACGATCGTTACTCCATTCCAAACAGGATTCTAAAAACGACTCTCAAGCAGCATCTATTTTGCTCTTAGAGAAGAACAAGATTCCGAGGCGATGGCGCGATCGCACAGAACACATTGTCTTCTATCATGCGATGCAGACCGTAAGGTTACCGATCTACCCAAAGATAGAGCTTGTATCGTCTCAAGAAAGATTTTGGATTTACGTAGACGATCGCCTTGCCTGTTTTCAAGGCTTGTAAGTCTAATCAAACCAACAAGATTTGGTATTACTTAACGTCAGTTCGATGAGAGTGACTCGCTTCGTTTCAATCGGCTTCAGCCCCCTAAATCCCCCACAAGTGAGGGACTTTGAACGAGAAATATTGTCTCAAAGTCCCCCAAAATTGGGGGGTTGGGGGGCAGAAGTGCTGAATAACGAAGTGAGAAAACTCCATCGAATTCACGTTACTTAATTCTCATTTCTAAGATTTTTTACCAAAAACCCTCCAGCCAGGAGATTGTTTGCGTTTCTGCGATCGCTGTTTTAGCCCCATATAGCGGCTGCGTTTTTGTCTAGCCTTGGTTTGATCAGACAGCCCATCATCATCGACTTCCGGCTTTCTAGCCGTCTCGGTGTTTTCCTCTTTACTCAGCCACCAATCGACGATCAAGCCACTGGCCATGCCTCCGATCGCCCCCAGGACGATACTCATCTCAGCGGAATATCCCAGCCAAAAAAGACTGATCAAAAACAGCAGCCAGATTTGCAACCCTACAGAAAATCCTTTTGAAATCGGTTGTCGTCTTCGCACGGTGTCGATCCTCGATTTGCCCTAATCAACGTCAGTTCGATGAGAGTGACTCGCTTCGTTGCTAAGGGATTTGCCCCCTAAATCCCCCATTCTGAGGGACTTAATCAACGTCAGTTCGATGAACTTTTTCGCTTCGTTGCTGAGGGATTTGCCCCCTAAATCCCCCATTCTGAGGGACTTTGAATCAGCATAATTTCTTTGAACTCTGGAACTTTTTCTTTGTCAAAGTCCCCCAATTTTGGGGGATTTAGGGGGCTGAAGCCGATTGAAACGAAGCGAGTCACTCTCATCAAACTGACGCTAATAAGATACAGGAAGCAGACCCAAAAAGCACACCTTTGATGAAACGGTTGGCGATCGGGTAAACGTGATTTCGATGAAGTGTTTTCGCTTCGTTAATTCAGGAGTTTTGCCCCTCAATGCTCGTTCGATTCGTTGTGAAAGAGAAAATCTAGCACAGAGAAGTGTCTGATGTCGGCCGACTAAAGATGGAAAAACCCCGATCGATTACCTCAAACCCGTTGAGGCAAAATCAGCATGGCATCTCCAAACGAGTAGAAACGGTACTGCTGTTCGATCGCCACCTCATACAAATTCAACAATCGTTCTCGTCCGATCAGCGCACTCACCAGCATCAACAGACTCGATTTGGGCAGGTGAAAATTGGTGATCAATCCATCAACCACGCGCCATTGATAGCCTGGATAGATGAATAAATTGGTTTTGCCACAGTAGGGTTGCAGTTCGCTTTGGGAGGCTCCTTCGAGCGATCGTACCGCCGTTGTCCCCACTGCAATAATGCGTCCCCCGTTAGCCTGGGTGTGCCGAATCTTCTCAACCGTTTCTACCGGAATCTCAATCCATTCACCATGCATCTGATGTTGGGTAATATCCTCCGCCTCGACAGGTCGAAACGTACCTACGCCTACGTGAAGCGTCACAAACGCCCGATCAATGCCTTTTTCTTGAAGTCGATCGAGCAAACTGGGCGTGAAATGTAAGCCTGCCGTCGGAGCCGCCACCGCACCGGGACGATCGGCATACACCGTCTGATATTGTTCTGGCTGAGATGCTGACTTTGTAATGTAGGGCGGCAAAGGCACCTGACCAAACTGATCTAACACTTCTAACAACGACCCCTTGCGGGTATCTCCAAATCGCCCGTCTGAAACCTCAAACTCCAGAATTCTCCCCCGCGTCGCCTCATCACTAGAAAGCACGATCGCGCTCAGGCTGATTTCACACTCGTTTGACTGCGGCCGAAACAAAATCTTGCTGCCAGGTTTGAGTCGTCTACCGGGCTTGACCAGCGCTAACCACTGATTTCTGGCGGTTTCCTCAACAAGAAGCACCTCCACCTCAATGCCGCTAGTTTTTTGCCCATAGAGTCTGGCAGGAATCACCCGCGTATTGTTGAGAACCAGCAGATCACCCGACTGTAATAGATCAGGCAACTCGTGAAAAATATGGTGACTGTAGGCTCCACCGTCCACCACCAGCAGCCGAGAGTGATCTCTAGGGGTCACAGGATTTTGGGCAATTCGCTCCTCTGGTAAGTTGTAATCATAGGCGGAGAGTAGCTGGTCAACATCCACGGGGGCGATCGTCCTTTAGCGTCGTCTTCTCATTAAATCACGCCATCCCCTCTCTAAAACGGGTCAACAACAGCCCTGATCCCGCGAGATTGGGGAGATCCCCTCTGGTATATCGGGGGTTTCTGCCCTACTCGTTTCGTGCTGATCCCGTGATGATAAAGAAGTAGCATTTGCTAGGGCACAGAAATCTCTATGGAATACCTCTACTACCTTGCGAATGCCAGTCTAACCCTGCGGATCGTTGAGCAACTGCACACGATGAACCATTTGCCTGTTGGGTTTATGACTGTCATTCACCAGATTGACGGCTGGGTAGTCAAAGTCAAAATGACCCAACCGCTCAACGCGCAGCAGGATGGCGATTTTCGGGCTTTCATGAATGAATTGGGCATTCCTTACCAACCCGGTATCCGAGTGCAAATGGCGCTTTGGGGCTTGGAAACAGGACAGTCTCCGATCGATGTCATGCAGCGTTATCAAGTGGCGGTGGTGTCACACGGTAGCCCCGATCGCAGCGAGATCGAGGAATTTCGTAAACAATTTGTCCAGGGGTTGGGCTACTGTCCAGAGACACTGGCTTAATCCAGGCTAAAAGCGTTTTGAATGTAGGTTTGTAGCGTCAATTGATAGCCTGAGAGCGATCGCGTGAATGGTTTCTCAGGCATTGGATCTTTAGATATTGAAAGAGAGCCAGTTAGAAGCTGTGCTTTTTTTTTGGGCTTGTCCAAGACGGGACGACAATTCACCAAAGCGACATCAAATCGGCAGGGCAAAGCGGCTAAATCGGGGTACTTCGTCAAAAATAGCTGGGCCGTTTTCCAGAGTTTGGCTTGCTTGCTGGGTGTGATTGCCAAGAGTCCATCGTTGTCCCAGTTGCCTTTACTGCGGGTTTTGACTTCGACAAAGGCGATCGTTTCCCCCAACTGAGCGACGATATCCAATTCGCCCAAAGGACAGTGCCAGCGTTGATGCAGCACGATCCAGTTTTGAGCGGTTAGCCAATCGACCACCAGATCTTCTCCAAGATTACCGAGGCGAGAAGTCTCACTTTTAGATTGATGAGAGGGGTCAGGAGGGTTCACAAATTCAGATAGTATCAGGATGGGGAATTGGAGGGCGATCGTTCTGAGAAGTCGCGCAAATCCAAAGTGCCCCAACGATTCGCTCCATCCTGCAAGGACTGAAAAATTAACGCTATGAGTTGCAGAAAGTTCAATCCTTTAAAGTTCAACCTTCTATCAATGCCCGTTCGCTGGTTCAGAAATTTTTGGGCGATCGCCGCAGTGTTGAGTTTGTGGCTGGCGATCGCGTCCCCGGCAATGGCACTCGATTACGATAAGCAGTTTTTAGTGGGTGAAGATTTTTCGGGTCGAGTGCTGACTGATTCTAGTTTTACCAAGTCCAATCTCAAGAGCATTAATTTGAGTCATGCTGACCTGAGAGGCGTAAGTTTTTTTGCAGCCAATTTAGAAAGCGCAAATCTGGAAGGTGCCAACTTGAGAAACAGCACGCTGGACACGGCGCGATTAGTCGATGCCAATCTGACCAATGCCGTTTTGGAAGGCGCGTTTGCCTTTAATGCCAAGTTTGACGGAGCGACGATCGACGGTGCTGATTTCACGGATGTAGATTTGCGGGCCGATGCTCAAAAACTGCTCTGTAAAATGGCAAAAGGCACCAACCCAGAAACCGGCCGCAAGACGAGAGAAACCCTTTATTGTGATTAGGTTTGAGCCAAAATTCTGTACGATTTCCAGCGTGAACTCAATACATTCTTCGCTTCGATGACAAATCTCAGCAGCCCCCCAAATCCCCCACGAGTGAGGGACTTTGAATTAGAACTCTTGTCTTAAAGTCCCCCAGAATGGGTGGTTGGGGGGCAAAAGTTCTGAACAACGAAGCGAAAAAACTCCATCAAATTAATCAGTTCTGGAATCAGTTCTGGACTCCTCGCAGACAGTCTTCCTCAAGACTTTTAATTTACGTCTCCAGCGATCGGAGCCTGCACCAAATCTCCAAAATTGACGTTGCGCTGGCGATCGAGTTCTCGAATTCGCTGATCTTCAGCGTGGATTTTTTGCTGATAGTATTGACCAAGCTCTGAAGTGGCTACGCAGTCTGTGTTTTTCCACAGGTCGAGAAAGTGACGGCGGCGTTTTTCACACATGACTCGTTCCATTGCGGCGGCGGCCGCTCGAATCACTAAGGGCGCTCTGAGAATGTCACTTTTGGTTTTTTCGTCAAGCTCAAAAAGCGAGTAAACCTGAGCCATTTCGCGGGGAAAGTCAGTGCAACGATCGCGCAATCGAGACAATAAATCGGCGGTCGGATCGGCTTCAGCGAAGTTTTCTAGCTCTACAATTTGCCGCCACAAAAAGCGATGGTGAGACAAACTGAATTCGAGATCTTGAGCATCTAAAGCGGTCTGGATCGCCGATCGGTGGTCTGGTGAATGTAAATAAAGGCGCAGCAGTTGAGTTTCTGACTCGGCTAAGAGAGAGCGATCGCCGGGAGTTTGCCATTTTTGCGATCGACCGTGCCACCGTTGTCCTTTGACTTGAAGGCGCAGATTTTCTTCGAGTTGTCGCTGAAGCCGACTGTTGCCTTGACTTAGCAATTCTGCACAGTGGTGAATGTAGTGAGTTCTCAGATTAGGATTTGGGAGATTGCCGAGAAGTGTCACAATCTCGACGCTGGCCTGCTGAAACTGGTCGGCTTGCTTGAGGTCACGACCTGCGATCGCCTGCTGAATTTGCCAATCAATCCACAACGGCGCGTCATTCAATAACGTCTGATAGTCCTGAGCAGAATGGACTTTGAGAAAATCATCCGCATCCTTGCCATCGGGAATATTCAACACTCGAAGCTGCACTTCGCCCTGATACGCCAGTTTTGCCACTTCTCCGATCGCTCGTTCTGCCGCCTGGACTCCGGCACGATCGGCATCAAAGTTAAAGACAATCCGCTTGGATTCGGTATATCTCAACAGTTGACGCACTTGATCAATGCTCAGAGCCGTTCCGAGAGAAGCCACTGTGTTGGTAATGCCAGCCGCATGAAGGGCGATCACATCAAAATAGCCTTCAACGATCGCGGCCTGATCTTTTTTGGCGATCGTCGCGCGGGCTTTATCCAACCCATACAGCGTTTTGCCTTTGTCAAACAGTTCGGTCTCTGGTGAGTTGAGATATTTGGGCTGTTCGTCGGTCAAAGTCCGGCCGCCAAATCCGATCACCCGCCCCTGCAAATCGTGAATCGGAATCATCAAACGGTTGCGAAAGCGATCGTAGTAGCCATCTCCCGTTTTGCGCGGCACAATCAAACCCGCCTGCTCAACCAGCGCCACCGGATAGTGTTTTTGCTCAACCAGATAGCCATAGAGCGTCTCCCAGCCTGCCGGAGCAAAGCCTAATTGAAACTGCTGAATCGTTTCTACACTGAGTTGACGATCGTTTTTGAGATAAGCGATCGCCGAAGGCGTTACCGCAAGGGTCGCCTCCTTGCCGTGGATTTGATGCAGCGCATGTTCATAAAACCGAGTCGTCAGCGCCAAAATTTCATAAAGCTGTTCTCTGACTGACAACTGACGCTGAAGTTCTTGTCGTTGTTCGGGTTCGAGCGTCTGAACGGGCACCTGATAGCGCTTGGCTAGATCAAACACCACTTCACTAAACGGCCGCTTGCCCAACTCCATGAGAAACTTAATCGCGTTGCCCCCCGCTCCACAGCTAAAGCAATAGTAAAACTGCTTACTCGGACTGACGCTAAAACTGGGCGACTTGTCATCATGAAACGGGCACAAACCGACAAAATCCTTACCCTGCTTTTTGAGGACAACTTGTTCGGAAACAATATCCACAATGTCGGCGCGTTGTTTGACTTGCTCGATCGTATCGGGGTGGAGGCGAGGAACGTTCATGGAGGGAGGAGGGAGGAGGACGGAGGACGGAGGACAGAGGGGGAATAATTTAGTACATGTGTACTTTATATCGAATCGTGCTGATAGTCTGCCATAAAGAGTAAGGGTTTTTTAGAGTTTCAATCACTTAATTTCACAAGATGGTCAACAATCATACGCGACTCCACGATCAGCTTCGGTTCATTGTTGAAATCGACAAGCTTAAACATGTTTTGCGGCAGACCAGTTTAATTGACAAATCGAGACGAGAAAACGATGCGAACATTCCTGGCACCTGGCGATGATGGCGATCGTGCTCTCTGAATATGCCGCCCAAACCGTCGATCTGGGGCGCGTTCTCAAAATGGTGCTGATTCACGATCTGGTGGAAATCGACGCGGGTGACACCTTTTGTTACGACGAGCAAGGCGCAGAAACGCAGGCAGATCGAGAACGTCAAGCCGCCGATCGCATCTTTGGTCTTCTCCCATTCGACCAAACCACAGAACTGCGACCCCTTGCGGGTAACTCGAAGAGATCGCTCTGGGAAGAATTTGAAGCCAAACAAACCTCGGATGCCCAGTTTGCGGCAGCCCTCGATCGCATTCAGCCCGTGTTGCACAACTACTACACTCAAGGCGGCACCTGGAAAAAAGCAGGCGTGACGATCGAGAAAGTGAGAAAAAGAATCGCCCCGATCGCTCAAGGTGCTCCCATTCTCGCTCAGTTCATCGACAACTTGATTCAAGATGCGGTCGAAAAAGGATATTTAGCATCAGAAACTCATGCCAAAAGTTCACCGATAACTTAAAAGCAATCTGAATTAAATGTTCAAACCGAGGATTAAACGTTAAAAAGGTGAGAAGCCTGAGACTTTTAGTTTTAAACTTCTAAACTTGGGCAGCGAATGAGATCGAGGGGAACCGCGCAGATGGGACGAATTTTTATTTCAGCCGGACATGGCGAACGGATCAACGGAATCAATGAACCCGGAGCGATCGTCGCCGGAACCACCGAAGCCAGGGAAATGATCTTGACTCGTGATCTGGTCGTCGCTGCCTTGCGATCGCGCGGTGCCGAAGTGCTGGCTGTACCAGATGACCTCAGTTCTAGTGGCACGCTCACCTGGATCAATTCTCGCGATCGACCTGGAGACGTGGCCCTCGAAATTCGCGCCAATGCCTTCTCAAATCCCGCAGTACGCGGAGCGACGGTCTTCTATATCGCCAACAATGCCCAGCGCAAAAGTCACGCCGATCTGGTGTTAATGGCTCTGCTGCGGCGCGTTCCTCAACTTCCCAGTCGAGGCAGTCAACCCGATACCGCCAGTGGTCTGGGAAGTCTGGCCTTTTGTCGGCAACTGGTGCCTCCGTCTCTGTTGATGGAAGTCGGATTTTTGACCAATCCTGACGATCGCTTCATTCTCCAAAATCAACGTCAAAACCTCGCCGCCGGAATTGCAGACGGTCTGATCGCCTGGAGCCGCACCGTATCCGGACTGCCGCCAACGCCAACCCCGACCCCGACTCCCACTCCTGCAGTTTCTCCCCCAATCACCATCAACATCAATGGGCAAAGCTACGGAGAACAGGGCGTTTTGATCAACGGCAACGCTTTTATTCCGATCGACCTCGTAGACCGACTCGGCGTAGACCTCTCCAAAGCGCCTCAAGTGCGGCGGGTTAACGTTCGTAATATTGTGTTTGTCAAAGCGATCGAACTGCGCGAGTTTAATATTTCGGTCAACTGGGATACTCAGACACGAACGGTGTTTTTGCGATCGATTCTCAAAATTTGTGGAGGGTCACTCGATCGCATTATGGGGCCCGGCAGCACGACGGATGTGCAACTCACCATGTTTCTCAAAAGCAACCATGAAGCGGCCGTGACTCAGTTTCCTGACATTGCCAAACTCTACCGCGAAGAAAGCACCATTGAAGGAGTCAACTACGACATTGCTTTCTCGCAGATGTGTCTGGAAACCAACTTTTTGCGGTTTGGCGGCGAGATCAAACCAGCTCAAAACAACTTTGCGGGACTCGGAGATGTCGGCGGTACGGCCGCAGGGGCTTCGTTTCCCAGTGCCCGGATTGGGGTGAGAGCGCACATCCAACTGCTCAAGGCCTACGCCAGCACAGAGCCGCTCACTCAGGAAAGCGTCAATCCTCGATTTGGCTTTGTGACTCGTGGCGTGGCTCCTTTGGTCGAGTCTCTCAGTGGACGCTGGGCCGCCGATTTGCAGTATGGTGCCAAAATTACGGCGATCTTGAGACGACTGTACGAGTTTGCTCAAATTTTGTAAGCAATCATTCCTCCTTGGGCGGGGGTTCTGTACGGGGCAACTCCTCAGAGCCAAAGGTTTCGGGCCAGGGTCGAGTCATCGTACTCACATCGTCTTCAGTGACACTGGGCGGAAGTTCGATCGTGCCTCCAAAGGTCGAGGCGTTGGAGAGTTTCTTTAAGTCTTGAATGGCTTCGAGAGCAGATTGATAGCGATCGCGAAAGTCGTAACGCACCATTTTTGACAGAATATTAGCCAATCCGCTACTGACTTGAGCTTTGTCCTGCCAGGTAATTTCTTTGGTGTTGGGGTCTTCTTTAAGCTGGCTGGGAGGCAGTCCCGTTAGCGCTTGAATGCCCATCATGCCGACTGCATAGACATCACTATTGGGTTGGGGTTTGCCTGCGCCCTGTTCGGGGGCCATGTAGCCTTGAGTGCCGATGCCGACGGTGAGATTGGTTTGCGTCTCTTCGCTGGCGAGTTTGTTGTATTGATCTTTGACCGCACCAAAATCGATTAAAACTAGCTTGCCGTCCGATCGCTTGATGATATTGCTGGGCTTGACATCTCGATGAATGACATTCTCTTCGTGGACAAAGTGCAAGATCTGCAAAATTTCTTTGAGCACATGGACGACTCTCGCTTCGGGCAACTGTCTCCCTAAGAAAAACTCTTCACTCAAGGGGCTTCCAGCAATAAATTCTTGGACTAGATAAAATTCTTGATCTTCTTCAAAATAAGCCAGCAGGCGAGGAATCTGATCGTGTTTTTTGCCCAGCCGTTCTAAAATTTCTGCCTCCCGCGCAAACATTCGACTGGCTAACCTGAGATGACTGGGGTGGTTGCTCACAGGGTGCAGATGCTTGACGACGCATTCGGGGTCTTGAGGGCGCTGCAAATCTTTGGCAATATAGGTTTCACCAAATCCCCCTGATGCCAAAACTTTGTCGATTTTGTAGCGATTTTTTAGCGTTTTGTTGGCGATTTCTAGTTCCCGCTCTCGCAGCAAATCTTTGAGATCATCCTGCTCTTCGATAATTTCTTGAATCATTGGTGACCGAGAACGCCGCATCAAAGCTTGGCGAGTCCGTTGGCTGTTGAGCCGATCGGTTGCCACACCCATTCCCAAATAAGACATCCCCACCAGCACGATCGCCCCCATCGGAATCGCCGTCGGCAAGATCACCAGACTGTTTGTAAACGCCACATAAGACAGACTGCCCCAGCTAAATGCGATCGCTCCCGCAGCCAACAGTCGAGCGATCGGATGGCGTGTCCGAGTTTGTACAAACGCAGCGCCCAAAACTATCACCAAAACCATCCCACCTGCGGCCACAGGATCAGGAAACGCTTGCCGAATAGATCGATTTTCGAGTAGGGTGGCGATCGCGTTGGCGTGAATTTCAACCCCCGACATATCAGAAAAGGGCGTATTGTGAATGTCGTTTAGCTGCGTTGTAGTCGGGCCAATCAGTACAATTTTGTCTTTAAAAATTTGCCCTTTTTTTAGATACTCACTCTCCCAGTTTTCGGGAGACAGGACATTCCAGAAAGAGATTGTTTCAAACGTTTTAGCCCCTCCATAAAAGAAGATATTTTCGCCTTGAGGTGGCTCGTAGCTAATCTTGGCCGCCTGTAGCGTTGCATCCGCAAAAGATGACAGTTTGGCATCTCGAACAATTTCAGCTTCCTCGGTCGGGAGCGTTGCCAAAAACTGATTGCCCAGGCGATGCATTCGACCATTGAGTTCAACTAAGAAATTAGTGGTGCCGATCGCGGCTCGCTCCGTCCGAAATGGGCAGTAGGGTAGCGAAACGTTGGCTTGTTCTCCCTGACGCACATTTTCATTGTTAAATTTGGCAGCGAGAGAGATCCGTCCGTCATAGCGTTTGAGAACGGTTTGTAGCTGACGATCGTCCTCTGAAATGTCTCGCTGCTCACCGGGCACACAGCCTAACTGCGTCTGATCGGTCGATCCATAGCTGCTGGGCAAATCCCAGATCACATCGACACCGACCGCTTTGGCCCCAGCTTTCATCACTTTATCGATCGTCTGAGCATAAACCGCCCGTCTGAGTGGCCAGTTAGACAACTGTAAAAGGGATTCTTCGTCGATCGCCAGAATGATCACTTCACTCGGAGGCGCAACCGTCCCGCGCACTCGTACTAGCAAGCTTTGGGCTTCTCGTTCGAGAGACTGCACCGAGGGTAGATTGGCCGCTGTAACGGTGGCTGCCACAATTGCCCAAACGCCTGTCAGCAGATGTCCAACGTGCTTAATAGAGAGGAACGATCGCGCCTGTTCGGGTCGGGTTGGCTGACTAGGAGAGGGGCGAGTAGTCCGGGCGGCGGGAGAATTTTCGTTAACCGGGGAACTCTGGGTGTCAGGTAAGGCCTCAGTCGGCGGCGATGAATCGTGGGGACGAAAGGACGGATTGGGGGGCGGGGTGGACGGATCTCTGGCCATAGTCTGTCTCAGCAAGAAGGCGTTTAGGTCTGTTCGATCGGTCTGCACCCATTACGGAGAACGCTTTCTACAGCCACCATTCCCCTTCCATAAGATAGTACTCTTTATGCCAAAAAGCGATATTTTACTCTACTCAAACCCAGCGATCCCTACCCAGGGGATGATAACCAGTTCTTATCGATTGTGGAGCGAGAGGGAGCCTGATCCTTAAGGCAGCTTTGCGATCGATCTTGCAGCACATCTCATTCGATTGTTGTAAACTTTTGTAATGATTAGAGGTGTCATAAATCTGTCTTATTGATGAGGAATCTCATCGATCGCTCAGAGTTCACTTTATACAGATTCCTCAAATTGACGAGATCAAATATCGTTCTAGATATTAGGAGAGTTACCAAAAAGTTGTTGTTTTAAGTGGGTAAAAATCCTACTTAGAGTAGTTTTCTACTACATAACCTCTATCTTCAGAGAGATATCTGATAATCACTTCTAAGAATTAAGTGTTG
>NZ_JBJPHU010000112.1:0-22527 GCF_052939515.1 Phormidesmis sp. 146-33 | reverse complement strand
TGACAGGGATGACAACAAATATTAAAAAGCGCTCAAATGACCTTTAGAGGGCTGGGATGCTAGTAGTGACTCAAGACAAAGTTGGAATGTAAAGAATAGTTGCGTTTCTTTCACAAAGGTATTACATTTCTTAACAAGAGGGCTGATACTTCCAGGCATGGCTCAATCCTGTCTCTTGCGATCGTTTGGTTTGATGGTCTTGGTATCAGTTTTTTCCTTCCAACACAACAAGCTGGCCAGCCAAACCAAGGCTGGTTTTTATTGTCTACTTTTGGATAGAAAAACCTCGAGACAGACCGTTGATTGCGACGCTAGAGCTAGAACAAAAGGCTGAAATCTACCAATTAGCCCCCCTGAGCGCGAGCCTGCATGGTACCTTAATGAATGGCAAGAACATCCGAGGAAGCAGTTAAGATGCTAAACCTCGACCCTCCAGCACTGACCAAATTTCGTCGTCTCCTTACCAGCGATCGTCAGCCCGACCCTGAGACTGTCTGGCAACGAGCGATCGCTCTGGTTGGTGAGGGGAAGAGCCTGGTGGTTTCTAAGATGTCTGTCTAGCCCGTCCTCAGCCAACATTAAGTCAACGCTCTCAACGCAAGTGTATTAGGATCAAGTCTGGAGGTGTCCATTATGTCCATTCGTTTGTATGTCGGCAATTTGCCCGAAGATCTAACCCGGCAAGAACTCGAAGCTGTTTTTGCTGAAGCAGGTGACAATGCGTCTGCCAAGATTATTACCGATCGTAAGACCGGAAAATGTCGCGGATTTGGCTTCGTCACGGTCAAAACTGATGAACTTGCTGATGAATTAATCGAAAAGTTCAATGGCTTTCAAGTTAAAGAGAATGTCATCAAAATTGAGAAGGCCTTACCTCGCGCCAAAGAGAAAGGTGAAGACACCGAGGGTGCTGTGGTAAGCGCTCCTGTGGGCGCTGCGCCTGTGGCAGGCGGTCGTCGCAAAGGTGGCAGTGGTGGCGGCAACAACAGCAAAACTCGTCGCACAGCCCCCGCCGCTTCTGACCCAGACTCAATCCAGCCCGATCCCCGCTGGGCACAAGACCTTGAGAAGCTCAAGCAGCTTTTGGCAACTCAAACGACTAACTCCTAATTCCTTCGGTGAGTCAGGGTGTTGGCTAGGGTTAAGTTCTCTATCATTTATGGGCAGTTAGCCCACAACGTGGTGCCTGCTGGAGTAGAAGAGAGGCTAGTCTTAGCTTCTATTTCGGTGGGCATCAACACTGTTTTTAGACCGCAACGATTTGATCATAATGATAGAGAGCGAGTTTTCTCAGGATAGACTGGGTGACTCGCTTTTGTTTTTTAGAAGCGTGCTCAAACGAAGAACTTACAGGACTTATCTTTTTTGGCGATCGGTCAATTCGTTTAACCCTTCACCCAAAAGCGACAGTCCGATCACCATCAGCGTCATCGCCAACCCCGGAAAGAGCGCCGTCCACCAGATTCCCCCAGTTGAGAGGGCATCCAATGCTTGTCTCAGATCGTGTCCCCATTCGGCAACGTCATCTGGCAGTCCTAACCCTAGAAACCCCAAACCGCCCAATGTGAGAATGGCATCCGCCGCATTCAGGGTAAATAAGACAGGGACACTCTGAATTACATTCAGAAATAAGTATCGAGAAAGGACTCGCCAAGTGGAAGCTCCCATTGCTTGAGCCGCTTCGACAAACAACTCTGTCTTGACACTGATCGTCTGATTACGAACGACTCGATAATATTGAGGAACGTAGGCAATACTGAGGGCGATCGCCGCATTCAAAACCCCCCGCCCTACGACAAAGGCCAGCGTCACCGAAAGCAACAATCCCGGCAGTGTGTAGATCGTATCCATGATGAAGAGGAGGAAGCGATCGAGCCGTCCACCCAGGTAGCCGCTCACCATGCCCAACGGAACGCCAATGATCAAACTCAGGGCCGTCGCCAATATCACCACCTGAAGCGCAGCCTGACTTCCAAACAGCGTCCGCGAAAACACGTCATAGCCCAAACTCGTCGTCCCAAACCAGTGACTGATCGAAGGCGAATCGTGAGGGGAATTATCTAAAAACTCAGTTGGACTTTGCAGCGCTCCCATCATTTGAAACAGCGGAGCTAGCAGCGCAATACTCACAAAAATCAACGTCAAAAGCGCCCCCACCCGCATCATTTTTAACGACAGGCTAGGACGCTCAGAGAAATTAAGGAAAGACGACCCCTTGCGGGTAACTCGGAGAGATCGAGGGAGATTCAGAGCCATGAGGGAGGAAGGATGAGTTTAGAAGACAATCTTAGAGGACTTCAACTCAAACTCAAAGTTCAGCATTGCTAAACAATCGACCCCGAAGACCCAAAATCCTCTTTCATCCCTCATCGCAAAGCGGATTACCCCCAACGGGGGAACAGATCGTCGAAGTTCTCCCTCCTAAAGATTGCTCTCAATCAATTCGCGATATTGGCTCTTTTGCTTAACGCCTTTGACTTCGGCAACCATCCCCTTATTTTTGAAGAATTGAATCGTAGGAGTGCCCATCACGCCTGCTGATTCAGCGATGTCGGGGTCTTGGTCGATGTCGATTTCGATGAAGTGAATTCTGCCATCAAATTCATCGACGACCTTGTTCAGAATTGGCTTCAAAGTGTGGCACGGGCCGCAGTTAGGAGACACGTATTTGACCATAATCAAACGATCGCTCTCATGGTAAAGCTTCCGTAGCGCAAAGCCGCCTGCATGTCGAGTTGCCGCAACATTCACCTCAGTCGTCACGGGAATCTCGATTTCTGCATGAGGAACTTCTTCGATCGGCTTCTCGGTTTGGCTAAATTCTTGCGCCAAGTTGTTGAATGAGAGCCAGCGTTCTGCCAACATGGCCGCCATGCAGCCTGTTCCTGCTGCTGTAATGGCTTGCCGAAATTCGTGGTCTTGAACGTCTCCAGCCGCAAAAACGCCTTCGACACTGGTTTCGACTGACCCGTGTTTGGTGACGATATAGCCGACTTCATCCAGTTCTAGCTGTCCTGCAAACAGAGCCGTGTTGGGCTTGTGACCGATCGCATAAAACAGTCCTTTTGCGTCAATCACGCTTTCTTCGCCCGTCTTGGTGTCTCTGACTTTTACGCCCGTCATATGTTCATCGTTGCCCACTACGTCGATAGGTTCGGTATTCCAGTGGACGGTGATTCTAGGATTACTCAACACCCGATCCTGCATGGCTTTGCTCGCCCGCATTTTGTCCGTTCGGATTAGCATGTTGACGCGATCGCCGTACTTGGTTAGATAAATTGACTCTTCTGCGGCTGTGTCTCCGCCACCTACCACTACCAGCGTCGCGCCTCGAAACAAAGGAGTCGCCCCATCACAAATCGCGCAGGCTGAAATGCCTCGACTCCAAAACTGTTCTTCGCAGGGTAGCCCAAGCCGTCTAGCTGTGGCACCTGTGGCAATCACAACGCTGTGGGCTTTGACTTCGCGTTCTTCTGAGCGAATCGTAAACGGACGCTGACTAAAATCGACAAAGGTCACATCTTCCATGTGCATCTCAGTGCCCCAGCGGATGGCTTGAGCCTTCATCTGATCCATCAGTTGGGGCCCCGTGATGCCTTCTGGAAAGCCTGGGAAATTTTCGACTTCGGTCGTCGTCATCAACTGTCCGCCTGGCAGCCCTCCCGCCTCAAAGCCCTCAAACATGACAGGCTTCAAGTTTGCACGACCTGCGTAAATGGCTGCCGTATATCCTGCTGGGCCAGAGCCAATAATGACCAAATTTTCTACGGTTGGGTTTGCCATAGCTTAATACAAACTCATAACGACTACGGATAGTATAGCATCATTCAACTGCTCTCACCCTGGTCAAGGAATAGAGAAACTAGCGACTGACAATGAACTGAAACAAATGATGCTTTCTTATATTTTGTGATACTTCTTGAGCATTTTGTTTAAAACTTTGGGGCAATTGCTCAAGGGGCACCTGAGTAATACCAGGCTTAAAAGCTCCGTGGTTTCGCGCATGTGAGGGCAGACTTCATGCCTCTTTTATGGGTTCACCTTGTCAAATCAGTAATTTAGCTAGAGCAAGGCTGCTGTAACCTCCCTGAAAATTGGTCGGCAGGCTGCTTTATCTCAGTAAGTTCTGTGGGTACTCTAATGTGGACTTGAATTTTAGAGGAGCGATCGTCCGTATAAACTCGCCCCCAGTCGATCAATCCACGAGTATTATGCTTTTTGAAGCCCCACAGGAGACAGCCAGATGAAGGATCAGGACATCGAACTACTAGAAAAAATCCGTCAGCAGTACAACAACGTTCCTTATCCCAATACGCCCCTGGAGGAATCACCTAAGCAAAACTACCAATCGCTTTTCTTTCACAGTTTGGTTACGGCTTATTACTTGAGAGATCAAAGCGTCGTTGACACAACGGATAAAGTTATTTTAGATGCAGGATGTGGGAGCGGCTATAAGTCCTTAATTTTGGCAGAAGCAAACCCAGGCGCAAAAATTGTAGGAATTGATCTGTCCGAAGAATCTGTAGATCTGGCTCACAAACGCTTACAGTTTTATGGATTTGATGACGCAGCATTTCATGCACTTTCTATCTATGATCTGCCACAGCTAGGATTAAAGTTTGACTATATTAATTGTGATGAAGTTCTCTACCTTCTGCCTGACATGAAAGCAGGTTTAGAAGTCATGAGATCTGTCCTCAAGCCCAATGGAATGATTCGCGCCAATTTACATAGTCTGATTCAAAGGTTTGGCTTCTTTCGCGCTCAAGAAGCGTTTGGAATCATGGGCTTGATGGATGGAACGCCAGATGATATGGAGGTTGAAATTGCAATAGAAACCATGCAGGCTCTCAAAGATCAAGTCAACTTAAAGACAATGATTTACAAGCCTGAATTGTATGCACAAAACTCTTCAGAAGCTAAACAGAGAGTTTTGGTTAATTATCTTTTGTTGGGCGATCGCGGCTATACCATTTCTGACATGTTCAGCGCTATCAAGGCAGCCGATCTAGAGTTTATCAACATGGCAAACTGGCAACAGTGGGATATCTTGTCTCTCTTCCAAGATCCAGACAAATTGCCTGACTTTTGGAAAAACAAACTGCCGGAGTTGTCGATCGAGCAGCGCTTAGAAATCATTGAACTGATTCAACCTGAGCATCGACTACTAGACTTTTTGTGTGGTCATATTAATATGTCACATCCTAAGCTGCCTCTTTCTGAGTGGACTGATCTAGATTGGCAAACGACAACCGTTCATCTCCATCCTGTTCTAAAAACTTCGCACATCAAAGAACAGCTAGTGGAGTCCGTTTCCCAGCAGCAGCCGTTTGAAATCACTCGCTATGTTCCTAAAGCCACAAAGACGAGATTTATGATGGATTCTGGTGCGATCGCTTGTCTATTACCCCTGTGGAAAAAGGAGCAGCCGTTTACAACATTAGTGGAATATTGGCTCAAGTTTAAACCGTTGAATGCAGCATTTGAGCCTGTGACCAAGCAGGAAGCCTCTGAGCAAGTTAAGCAACTTCTGACGGGTCTAGAAGACTGTCTATTTGTTTTGTTAGCGCGATCGAAATAGAGATTTTTGGCACGCTTGACCCACTACCCACTAGCAGTTTTTGAGGCGATCGAGATGAACAAACAAACACCCGAATTATTAGAGAAGATCCGTCACCAGTTTGATAACGCTCCCTATCCTAGAAACCCACTTGAACAATCTTCTAAAGAGGATTACAGTTCTCTATTTGTCCATAGTTTGGTCACGCCTTACTATCTCAAACATCAAGCAGCGATCGACCCAAAAGGAAAAGTCATTCTAGACGCAGGCTGTGGGACTGGTTTTGCCTCTCTAATCTTGGCAGAAGCTAATCCAGGCGCAAAAATTGTTGGCATTGACTTATCCGAAGAATCTATTCGTTTGGCCAAACAACGGCTGCAATTTCATGGATTTGATCAGGCCGAGTTTCATGTGTTGAAGATCGAAGATCTACCAACATTAGGGTTAGAGTTTGACTACATTAACTGTGATGAAGTTCTCTATCTTTTGCCTGATCCAGAAGTGGCTCTGCGAGCAATGAAATCTGTTTTAAAGCCGGAAGGAATCATTCGCGGCAACTTGCATAGCTCGACTCAAAGATATGGGTTTTATCGCGCTCAAAAGGTCTTCAAGTTATTGGGCTTGATGGATTCTAAGCCTGGAGATTCAGAGATTGAAATTGCGATCGAAACCTTGAAGGCGCTAAAGCCCAGTGTCGAACTCAGGAAAAGAGTCTGGGAAGGCGATTTATTAAAAGGAAACAATCTCAAAGAAGAGACTTTATTAAATTGTCTACTTCAAGGAGACAAAGGCTATACCATTCTCGATATGTTTGCCGCTTTGGAAACCACTGATTTAGAGTTTCTCAGCATGGTCAATTGGCGACAGTGGGATTTGATGGAGTTGTTTAGGGAGCCAGACGATCTGCCTGTTTTTTGGCAGTTAAGTTTTTCAGAAGTTCCTCTACCCCAACAGTTGCGATTGTTTGAATTGTTTCATCCCGTGCATCGGCTTTTAGATTTTTGGTGTACTCATCCCACTGAGCCAACTTTGACGCTGCCTGTTTCTGAGTGGGAAGCGTATGATTGGCAAAATGCCGAGATTCAGTTGCATCCAGTTTTGAGCAGCGATCGCATCAAAGCCGATTTGTTGGAGTCACTCAAGCAGCACCACCCCTTTGAGATTTCAAAATATATTCCGACTTCCTCGATCACGCCCATCATTTTGGAAGGCAGTCAAGCAGCCTGTTTGTTACCGCTCTGGGAAGGCGTACAGACGATCGAGTCTCTGATAGAGCGGTGGCTACAAATTAGGCCGGTCGATCCGGCGACGCTGGCACCTGTAACCAGACAACAGGCTTTTGAGGAAGTTACAGGTCTACTGAGAAGTTTAGAGGTTTTTCTCTATGTGCTTTTAGGTAGAAAGGCTTAATCGGCTTGATCATCGCTGAGCCAGGTTTCTAAATCACTCACGCTTGAGAAATTGAGAAGGGCGATCGCTAACCTCTGAAGTTGATCCAAATTTAGGGAGGAAATGCGATCGCTCTGGGCTTGAGAAAGCGGTTTAATTCGCTGTTCTAAAAGGAGACGAATGAGCGATCGCTGTCCTGTTCTTCCTAGCGTGCGCTTTGTCGAGTGGCTTGTTCCCACTTTAGGAATGCTTGTGACAGTGCCATTTGGGCCTCCTGTGATGTGAAGTTTTCAGCAATTACTGTTTGCGGCAGCAGTATTACAATCTAATGATCGTTCCTCAATTATTCTGTTGTTGATACTGATTTCGGAAGTATTGCAGGATCGTCATCGATCGACAGTAAAAATTGAATCAGATCTGTTTGCTCCTGCGTTGTAAAACCTGCTTGCGGATCAATCCAGTATTCGTGTCCGCTGCCGTCAATTTCGTCGATTTGTAGGTCACGATTTTTGCGATTGGCATTCACTGCTACTTGCCGAAGCGTGCGATCGACTAACACCCGCAAACTCGCCGCCGGATCGGGTAAGATCCCCTGCATTGAGGTTCCTGCTATGCCCATATGATCGGGGTTAGAGACAACGAATTGATTGCTCGACAACTCGACCCCTTGCGGGTTACTCAAAGAGATCGCATCTTGACTTGCAGCCACTCCCCCATCATGTAAGTAAGGAGCCGTTACCGAAAGTCCAATTAAATTAGGTACTTTATAACCGCCCTCATTGCCCACTGCGTAGGATAAATCACGATCGCTTTGTGGAGTAATGTCGATCGGCACCGCTAACACAGGCGGATCGGGCGGAACCGGGACAGGTGTATTGGGCGGATAAGTTTCTGGTGAAATAAAGGTTTTGGGAAACTGTTTGAGAGCGGCGGCGCGAGAGGGTTGAGACTTGATTTCGCTGGCCCCGATGACTGAATGATTGGTGAAATAACGACCGCTGTGACATTGAGCGCAATTTGCTTTCTCAAAAACAGCCGCCCCTCGTTGTAGGGCCGTTCGATCGCGCGTCTCAGTCGGCGGGGGCGCTAAGGTATTTTGATAAGCGGACATGGCGTTGATTTGTTGACCCACCGGATAGCCTGGAGAATTTGCCATCAAGCCATCGACGATAAAAATTGAACCTCTCGGATAACCCGGCATTTTAATCACTTCATTCATCGCGGGATTACCCGGAGTCGGGTCACCTTTGACCAAGAATTCTGAAGGTTTTGCGCCATTGGGCAATCGAAAGCGACGATCGGCGGCATTCTGCAACATGATGCCTAAATACGTTTCTTTGTCGATGCCCAAAATTGGTTGACTGGCATATGATCCTGTCGTCGGATCAGAATTGGTGGCGTGAACGTTGTTATTCAGCGTCGATAATCCGTGGAACCAGCCGACCGATGAAAACCCGCTCCAGCCATAGGGGTAGCTCTCAAAGGTATAAGAAGACGGATTTTGAGAAGGGTTGTTGTGATTGTCGCCCGTCGAGTCAAAATTTCCGGGGGCCCACCCGACTAACTGAGCGTCTACCGCGTCTTCTACGGCTTTTGCGTCGGGTAAGTTTGCGGTTTGTCCAGCGGCATTAATGTAAGTACGATCGCCCAGCGGAATCTTCGTCGGATTTACGCCCGTTTGCCGAAACATTGCCGCCGAATTAGTCGCAAACGCCTGCAACAGCCCCGTGTCCAAATCGTTGTTGGGGGCACCTTCTAGAATGCGTCCGGTGTCTTTGTCTACGGCTGCGTGACAGGCTGCACAGGTGATGCCGACCCGAATTTTTGCACCTTGCTTAAAGGTCTGCATTCCCAACGGAATTAGCGACCCTGCGGGAACGTCTAACCCTGTATTCACCACGCTTCCCGCTCTAAAAAGGCGACTGCCGATCGTCACATCTTCATCTAACGGAACTTGCAAATTCGTCGTATGTTTGCCGCCGAGAGCCGCGATCGCTTTGCCAATTGAAATCAAATTCAACTTGCCATCAATCACGCCCAACACATCTGTAAAAAAATACTCATTGCCAAACGTCTCTCGATAAAACGCATCCCGTCCCAAATCGATCAGATCTTGAGTAATTTCGACTGCTCCATTTTCGGGCGCAAGGCTGGCTCGTCCTTCGGCTGTCTCAAGTAGTTTAGTCGCTTCCCGTTTAGAAACCACGCTGCCCAACACATCAAACGAGCCAACTTCCTGCGGCGTTTTTTGAATCGTGGGCGTGTAAGTATTTTCTAATTTGGGTGCCCTGACCGGAAAAGAAAGCTCGATCGTATAGCCCAACACTCCCACCGCAATGAGAAGCACGATCGTGACGATCGCTGATCGAAAGGGAAACAGGGCCTTCATACTCATGACATCCGCAACATCTCCGGGAATCTTAGAAGACGGCGAAAAAATTCCCCTCTGTCTGGTGAAGGAAGTCTGTAAAATTCTAAGGTCGTGAACAAAACACTCATGGACTGGCAAACGGAGGGAAAAGCGAGATTTCAAATAGGCAACAGCTTTTATCGATCGTCGGGTCAAGTTGCGCGAGACTTGGGCGTTTTGGCGGCAGCAATTTACAAGCAAGAAACAGGTCAGTTGCGCGTGTTGGATGCGATGGCAGGGTCAGGTGTACGATCGCTTCGCTATTGGCTCGAAAGTCAGGCGGATTGGATCTGGACAAACGACGGCAATCCAGAAATCAGCGCTGTTTTACACCAAAATTTAGAACCCATCCTTGCTAAAAATCAGGCTCAAATTACTTGTTTGGATGCTAAAAAAATCTTTTTCAACTGTTACGATCTCCAGGACTTTTACGACTTAGTGGATGTCGATGGATTTGGATCTCCTGCTTCTTATTTGAGCGCCTGTCTTGATGCTACAAAAATTGGCGGACTTCTCTATTTAACTAGCACAGACGGCCGCACCGTCACCGGACACGAACCCGAAAGTTGTCTGGCACTTTATGGCTCCTATTCACGTTCTCATCCTGCCATTCATGAGCAAGGTTTGAGAATTTTATTCGGCAGTTTACAACAAGTTGCTGCGACCAAAGGATTTGGCATTGAGCCAATTTTCTCTCTGTTTGTGGGAGAAACCTACCGATTAATGGTGCGCTTAATTTCTCAGCCGTTACTCAACAGTCAGAACTACGGTTTTTTGGGATATTGTCATCACTGCGGAGACTATCAAACGGTCTTTTGGCGCAATTTGGGACGGGTGAATTGTCCTTACGATCGCCACACTCTCACCCTCACCGGGCCACTGTGGTTAGGTGCCTTACAGCATTCACAAAAACTTCAGCAGCTTGCAGAACTTGCCACTTCCTGGAATTGGATCGAGCAATCCCATCTTCTCAAACTGATGGCCGACGAAGCCGAATTGCCGCCCTATTTCTACACGTTGGGCGAGATTGGAAGACGCGGAAAACTGGATATTCCCAAGCGATCGTATCTGATTCAAGCGTTACAAACTGTAGGGTATCAAGCTAGTCCAACTCATATTCACGCTCAAGCAATCAAAACCAATGCTGATCTACAAACTTGTATTCTGACGGCTCGCCATCCAGGGTAGAATCTTCCCTATCGTGTGCGTTGTATTTATCTTCCTAAACGTTTAATGACTATCCCCATAGGTAGATGCTAATTGAGTGTCAATCACTGAGGATAGTGCACGTTTGAGATGGGTTTTTACACCTCCCTATTTCATAAATTTTCATGTTGCACTTTACCGGAGAGGAGTCATGAATCGCAAATATATCATTCTCACATCAGCCCTGGGATTAACCCTGCTATTAGGCGCTTGTGGGCCCAGCGGAACGGATGGTACAGGGGGCACGACGACTTCTCCTGCGGTCACTGAGCCGCCTGTTGTGAGTCCTACGGTTTCTCCGACGACAAGCCCGACGATCGCGCCCACGACATCGCCCGAAACGACTCCTGGTGCTGGCGCTTCGCCCACTGCTAGTCCAACCACTTCTCCTTAGCGACTGGTTGGGTAAATAACGTTCTGATCTACCTGCTTACAACGGCTCTCAGTCCAGTGAGGAATTGGTTTCCGAAATCTTCTTCACTGGATTGAGATCTTCTACAAACTACTTACACCAGCCATTGCCAGCTAAAAAACGCCAGCATTTCCAGTACGATCGTCCATAACAAATTCTTTGTCCAGTAGCTTGTGAGGACTGCGACGCTTGCACCAATCAAACCAGAGTTAGTATAAGTCAACATTACAGAATGATCAGAACAGAATGATCAGAAACTGAAATAGTGGGAATGACGATCGCCGTCAATATAAATGAAGGAATCTATTTCAGTAGTCTGATTACAAAGTTAGGTAATTTTACACATCTATTTAAACAGGTCAGCGTATGGCAAATCAAAAAAACTACCAACGCTGTCGCACTGATCAAAAAGAATTAAGAATGAGATCTTTTTAACTAGACGTGAATTTAACCCCTTGCGGGTCACTCGAAGCGATCAAGTTTTTTTGCTTCGTTATTGGACGCAGGAGCCTCTGAACAAGGAAGCGAACCCTCTCACTGAATCCACATTAAAAAACCCCCTCGTGCATGAGGAGGTGACGAATCTAGGAGCATGATTCTAAAATTACCAACCGTCTGCATCGCTGCTATTCCAGATTTCTAGATCCAGTTCATTCAAATAAGTCAATGCACTTTCGATGTGGCGATTAGTTCCTTGAAGTTCTAAATCAAACCAGCCATCGCCGACTGCATTTGCGCCCAAAATTGCACCTTTGATATTCACGGTCAAACCGTAGTCAGAGACCAATCGAGAAATTACAGGTTCACGATGATACTCTTTTGGGATGCGGATTCTGATTTGTTTTTCGGTTAAGCGATCGTCGATTTTCGTACCCATGACTATTGATCCTTAATGCGAGTTCTACGTTCTACAATCTCCTTTAACACCAGCGTTACCACCGCCAAAAAAGCCAGCAAAACCGCCGCAGAATAAGCCGCCTGAGTTTCATATTGTTTATAGGCATCTTCTACATACAGCGGTAAACTCTGGGTTTTGCCCGCAATGTTGCCCGACACGACTGAAACAGCCCCAAACTCCCCCATCGCACGAGCATTAGTGAGAATCAACCCATACAGCAAGCCCCAGCGAATACTTGGCAACGTCACCCGCCAAAAGGTCTGCCACTGATTCGCACCCAACGTTTGCGCGGCTTCTTCTTGATCGGCCCCCACTTCTTCTAAAACAGGAATCACTTCTCGCGCCACAAACGGCATACTCACAAACACCGAAGCCAAAAGCATTCCCGGAAAGGCAAAGACAATTTTGAAATCATTGGCTTGTAGCCAGCCGCCAAACCAGCCGTTGCGCCCATAGAGCAGCACAATCATCAGACCAGCCACGACAGGCGAAATCGAAAACGGCAGATCAATCACGCTCAAAAGAAAGGCCCGACCCCGAAACCGCCGACGCGCGATCGCCCAGGCCGCACACAGCCCAAACACCAGATTCAACGGCACCGCAATCAACGCCAACATCACCGTCAATCGAATCGCCACCTGAAAATCAGGACGAACCAGATTTGCAAAAAACGGCCCCACGCCCTTACTAAAGGCTTGAACAAACACATTCAGCGCGGGGATGTAAATCACTAGAGCAAGATAAACGATCGCCACCCCAATCAAAATCGTCGGCACCCAGCTTTTTTTCTTAGCTGAAGCAGACACCTTCGATCGAGCGGGACTGAGAGAAGAATCTACACTAGCCATATCGCTTACCCCAAGCTTGCAAAAGATTGATTGCCAACAACATCACCAGCGAGATCATCAGTAAGACCACTCCAATGACAGTGGCTCCCGAATAGTCATACTGCTCAAGTCGCTGAAAAATTAACACAGGCGCGATTAGATCTCTGAATGGTGTGTTAGAAGCAATGATTACAGTTGATCCATACTCACCGACTGCACGAGAGAATCCCAACGCTACACCCGTGAGAATAGACGGCAACAACGGCGGCAACACAACGCGCAAAAAAGTTTGTAGCTGTGAGGCTCCCAGACACCAAGCTGCTTCCTCAATGTCTTTTTCCATTTCTGTCAAGACAGGCTGTACTGTCCGCACGACAAAGGGCAGCGAGATAAAGAGCATTGCCACCCCCACTCCCAGACGAGTAAAGGCGATCTTGATGCCAAAGGGCGCGACCAGAGAGCCAACCCAGCCATTTTGACTATAGATCGTTGCCAGCGTCAAACCCGCGACCGAAGTCGGCAACGCAAATGGTAAATCAACCGACGCATCAATGATCCGTTTTAGCGGAAAGTCATAGCGCACCAAAACCCACGCCAGCAAAGTCCCAAATACGCCATTGATTAGAGCCGCAATCAGCGAAGTGGTGAAGGTAACATCATAGGTAGACAGCGCGATCGGACTGGTCGCAATTCGCCAAAACTCAGCAGGAGACTCAGTGGCCGCCTTGAGAAACATGGCGGCGATCGGCAAAAACAACATCACCGACAAGTAGCCCAACATCACTCGCCAAGTCCAGGGCACTTGAGAAAGTCGCTGAACGATCGATTTCCGAGGAGAGGTATTGATTTGAGGAGCAGTGGTCGTCATGAGAACTAGGGATGAGGGATGAGAACTGGGGATGAGGGATGAGCGGGGACTTGGGACTTTTTGCTTCGTTGTTCGGTTTTTTGTCTCCTAATTGTCTCCTAACCTTCAATGTCTTACTAGGAGAAGAAGGAGAAGATTGAGATAGGAGAAGATTGAGAGGAGAGTGGATGAGTGGCAAGGAGCGATCGCAGTAGAATTGCAACCCTCATCCCTCCTACTTGCCTGCTTCGATCTTGTCAAACACTGCACCGTCCTCAAAGAATTTTGTCTGGACTTGATCCCATCCGCCGTAGTCTTTGATGGTGGCCAACGTCTTCACTGGGGGAAATTTGTCCACGTTTTCTTTTTGTTTAGCAGAAGCTTCATCCGTTGGTCTGAATCCTAGCTTGACAAACTCCGCCTGCGATTCGGGAGTAAACATAAATTTGGCAAAGGCTTCGGCGACTTCTCGTGTGCCATGTTTGTCTACATTTTTGTCCACAACGGCGAGAGGAGTGTCGATCGAGATGTTCACCTCTGGCACCACGTATTCTAGTTTTTCGCCCTTCGATTGAGCCAAAATTACTTCATTTTCGTAGTTGATCAAGGCATCGCCCTGTCCCTGTTTGGCAAAAGCATCGGTTGATTCGCGGGCATCTTTGGCTAAGACCGCCACATTTTTGAAGGCTTTGGTGACAAATTCAGTTGCCTTAGCTTCGTCGCTCCCTGACTTGATTGCCGCATTCCACAGAGCCAAAAAGTTCCAGCGCGCTCCCCCCGAAGTTTTGGGATTTGCGGTTACCCACTTCACGTCATCTCGCGTTAAATCGTTGAAGGTTTTGATATTTTTGGGATTGCCTTCGCGAGTAATGATTGCCGCTACCGACTTGGCGACGATGCCATCATTGGGAACTTTTGTATTCCAGTCTGGGTTGACAAGTCCCGCTTTCACCAGCTTTAGGGTGTCGGCGGCCAGTGCCAGGTGAGTGATATCGGCTTCTAGACCATCGACGATCGCTCGTGTTTGTGACCCCGATCCGCCATAGCTTTGTCTAAAAATAACGGTCTGACCTTTTTCTTTTTTCCACTGCTCAACAAACCTAGGAATAATCGCATCGTGGGCCGCCTTGGGAACCGCATAAGCCACCAGCGTCAATTCGATGTCTTTCTTTTGGTCAGAAACCGGACTAGCTCCCCCGCCTGGGCTGGTCGAAGTCGAAGCCGTGTTGCTTCCACAAGCGGCGATCGCAAAACTGAGCGTCACACCCACCACAAACCACGAAATGATGCTTTTCAACGAATTGAATTTAAACCGCCAGTTCTTCATTGCGCGCTCTCCTGAAATCTACGGCTTGCTGGTCAAGTAACCGTATTTGATACTGATCATAAATCCTACCGATGAATCTGAGAAAAAGCAAGAAGAATTCCTGTTTGTCGGTCGGGAATGTGGGAATTATCCTCAGACTGGCCTCTGAAGCTCAAAAATTGACGCTTTCTGGACAGCCATCTCGAAAGACGAGCAGTTCACCGGGTGCGATCGTCGTCCAAATTTCGTTATCGGTAAGGGGAGTAGTGGCAATGACCGCAACGCGATCGCTGATCTGAGTCAATTCCTGAAAATCGACGGTGACATCTTCATCGATCAAATGCGCCGCCGCAAAAGGAGCCTGACGCACGATGTAGCAAAGCTTTGTGGAACAGTGGGCAAAAAAATGCTCTCCATCCGACAGTAGATAATTGAAAGTACCGTGGGTGGCGATCGTGTTCGTAATCTCTTGTAAAGTGTGCCGTAGCTGATTTAAGTCTGGTTTGCCATCAGGAAATGTTTGCCGCAACGTTTCCAAAATCAGGCAAAACGCCCGTTCGCTATCGGTCTGACCGACGGGACGGTAGTATCCAGCATTCTCAGGATAAAAATTGAGTAAGTCTCCATTGTGAGCAAACGCCCAATAGCGTCCCCAAAGTTCGCGCTGAAAGGGATGACAGTTTTCGAGGGCCAATCCGCCAAACGTAGCTTTGCGAATGTGAGCAATCACATGCTTTGAGTGAATCGGATAGTGACGGACTAGCTGGGCGATCGGAGACTCGATCGACGGATTCACATCCAAAAATACTCGACAGCCCGCCCCTTCAAAGAAGGCAATTCCCCAGCCGTCTCGGTGTTCATCAGTCTTGCCGCCCCGCGCACAAAATCCCTCAAACGAAAAGCAGATGTCAGTCGGCACGTTGCAGTTCATTCCGAGCAGTTGGCACATGGGGAATGCGGAGGTTTAAATTGACATCAATTTGATGCAGTTCTTTCGCTTCGATGTGGAGAGCTTCTGCCCCCTAAGCTGCCAATTCTGGGGGACTATAAGACAAGATTTCTGGTTCAAAGTCCCTTATTAGCGAAAGATTTAGGGGAGCATTCGAGGAATCAAGCGATCGGTCACCCCTTACTCCTCACCCTTTCACAAGAACGCCATTCAAAAAGATCTCAGCCAACCCTTCTGCCATTTCTTGCATTTCAGCCGGAGAGCTATCGGGGCCCATGATCGTGTCTTGGCTAAATCCGGCGACCGCAAACATGCCCAAAAACACTCGTGCAACTAATTTTGGATTCATTGGACGGTAAATGCCTTGATCCATCGCGGTCTGAAAAAACGCTTCGGCAACATCGGTCATTTTCTCGATCACCTCAATCTGAATGCGATCGCGCAAATCGGGATGAAACTGCGCCTCCATAAAGCAAACCTTGAGCATGTCAGCATTCTTATGCAGGTTGAGCATTCGTCGCCGCATCACTTGAGCTACCGCTTTGTAGCTGCCCATCTCGCTCAACTCGGTCAGCAGGTCAGTGAGAATGTCAATCCATCCCTGCGTCGCCACCTCGACCAAAATCGCTTTTTTGTTGCTAAAGTGCCGAAACAGCGTTCCTTCTGCTACGCCTGCGTGTTCGGCCAAATCGCGAGTGGTGGTGCCATCGTAGCCATGTTTGGCAAACAACTTTAACGCTGATTTGAGAATGCGGGTGCGGGTTTCGGTTTCGGGTTGAGAGACTCGATTGATCAGTGGCATAGATAATAGGCAGACGCGATCGCAAATAGAACGTCTGTGGGTCTATTCTCTAGGGTAAATCCGACGATCGAGCGCAGCGTTATGTAGTTTACAGATTTTAAACCCTTCTAAGATTCTCAGAATCGGGGATTTAATCACCCGTAATTTTGGCTGGTCGTTCAAACCGCACCTATCAGAACGGAAGTCTGCCTTCACTGACTCGGAGAGCATTTTAACCCATGAAGTCAGGTTCTCAGAGCCGCCGAAGACATTTGCGAAGCGAACTGCATTCGCTGGATTGGTTGAATCTATTGATTGAGTCTATGATCCTAAGATCTGCTGTATTGAGAAAGGACGGACAGCGGATAGCCAAATCTCTGACGGCAGACCGTGGTGAGAAACTCAACTTCTTGACGGGCACTTTGTAATAAATGAGTCGGCAAGGTAGGCGCTAGACGGCGATGTACTTCGACCGCTTCATCTAGCAGATCCACCACTTCTTCGAGCGTGGCATCTCGGAACTGCTCAATTTGGGCGGGGAAAGTGGATTGTCCCCAGTCAAAGTCTTCTTGTGCCAAGGCTTCTAGTTCTTGAAACTCTGCTGACATAACTGACCACCCGCAACAAAAGGCAACGTTAACTGTAGGGGTTAGTATCGGTGTCAGGAGGACACACTAGCATCTTCCAATCGACTCACCCAATAACCCTCCTTAAGTTACCCCTTTCCTGGTAGATTCTGTCACAGGGTCACACCCCTACCGCCGTCGCCACCAAATAAAACCAGCACTCCCCAATCCCAATAATGGAACGGCTGCCAAAGCGATGAATCCCAACACGTTTGCCTGCTCGATAGTCAAGACAATGCGGCGATTTTTGACATCTTTGGGACGAATCGATAAAGGTTGCTCATCTTGTTGACTGAGCCAGCGCACCGAGTTGAGGAAGACATCACCATTGAGTTGTTGTCCAAACAGGCTGTCGTTGACAAAGCTGGAGTTGCCAAAAACAACGAGTCGAGACTGAGCGCGTGAAGCAGTTGAGGACACCGATCGAGTAAAGGCCGCTCCCAGAGCAAGCGGGCCAGGTCGATCGCCCCCATTCAATTTGGGGGGTTGTTCTTTGAGGTCACTTTCTGCCCAGCTTTTGGGGTCGGTTAACAGTAAGGGAGTGGCTTGTACTCCTGAAACAGTTGTGATTTCTAAAGGACGCGCTAGAGGATAGAGTGAAATGCCGTTGCGAAAATCTTGAGTGATCGGGTGAGTGCCATACTGATCGACGACCATGCCCGTCACGCCCCAGCCTTTGACCTGGCGATCGGAGCCATTGATAGCAATGCGATCGTCCAGCTTTACGCCCCACTGATTGAGCAAACTTTCCAATCCAGATTTGTTTTTAGGATCGACCATGACCAGCAGATTGCCGCCTTGATTGAGGTAAGTTTCGATCGCGCTTACTTCGGCATCTAACAAGGCACGAGTCGGGCCAGCCATCACCACAACGGTTGCATCCGCAGGCACTTTACCCGCCTGGACGAGATTGAGCGGAGTGCTAAAAAAGTTCTTGTCTTCGAGCGCCTTCACCCCTTGAGAAATGCCGCCTTCTCCGGTGAGCGATCGTTCTCCATGTCCCTGAATAAAGTAAACCTTGGCGCGGCGATCGCTGGTGATTTGCACAATGCCGCTCGTCAGCTTGCTTTCTGACAGACGAAGTTGAGAATTGACGTTTTGCAGAAATTGTCTGCGTTGGGTGGGCTGAAGCTCCAGATACACATCGCGGTTTTCGCCCGAATTTTTGATGCCAAAGGTTTCGGCTAATCCGGGGTTGGCTTCTGGATCGACGTAAGCAAAACTAAATTGAGGATTTTTGCGCTGATAGTTTTCTAACAGATCGCGGTCTTGAGGATTTTGCTGATTGTCAAACACATAGACTTTGATGCCCTGTTTGAGATCCTTTAGAACCTGCTGTGTTTCGGGGGCGAGGGTGAAGAGTTTTGATTCGGTCAGGTCGATGCGGGTGGAGTGGCGCACTGCGAGAAAATTGGTCAGCCCCAAAATCAAGAGAATGGCGATCGACCCCACCAGCGCGTTTGTGCCAGATTGGGTCGATCGACGGCTCCAAAATTTTGGCTGAAGCGAGTCTTCGAGTCGTCCCAAAAAAATCAGCCACAGCCCCACGATCGCGACTCCCCCAATCACCAGCCCCAACGGAATCGCGCCCCAGGTGCCTGAGACGATTCCCGCAGAAATGCCCATCACGGTGAGAAACAGACCGAGCCAAAACAAGTATTTGAGAGGCTTGAGGCGCTTGATGGTTTTCATAAAAGGGGCTTCTTAAAAGTCAGGAACGCTGAAATCGTAAGGCATCGATCGATTGGGCTGTCAGAAAAATCCCCAATAAAATGTAGCTGGCAAACAACACTAAACTACTCGTATCGACAATACCCTGGATCAAATTGGTGTAATGCTTTAATAATGACAAATGCAATAGCGCATCCCCAAAAGCGCCACCCAAACTTTTAGCCGCGACATCGACGATCCAGAGCGACAACACCAACGCAAACGTGAATATCGCCGCGAGAATTGTACTATCTGTAAGCGAAGAAATAAACATTCCCAATGACAGCACTGCGGCAGCTAATAAGATCAAGCCAGCATGACCCAACAGCAACACACTAAATTGAACGGGAGGATTGACACTACTGAGCGCGATCGCTTCATACAATAGCAACGGCAGCGACATCGTAATAAAGAACGTCAACACGCCTAACAATTTACCAACTGCAACGGCCCAATTTGTAATGGGTGAAGTGGCCAATAATTCCAACGTGCCACGCTTACGTTCTTCGGCGTACAATCCCATTGACAACAGCGGCAACACAAACAGCGACAGCGACCCCATCAGACCGAGGAATGCTCGAATGAATTCATAAGGCGCATCCACAGCCGGAAGCTGAAACCCTGACTGAGCCTGCAAATCATAGGCGGCCGTTTGTTGAATAATGCCGTCTAGCGTCGCGGTGAATAGAATGCCAGCCAATAGCCAAAAAATGGCAGCGATCGCATAAGCCAGCGGGGACGCAAAATAGCTCTGTAACTCGCGACGATAAATGGCCAAAAAATTGTAGGCGATCGTGTTCATACTTCGTCCTCAGAGTCTAACGGATCGGTTTCAGGCTGATCTAAAGGCTTCTCCTCAGTCGTTAGCTGCAAAAATACGGTTTCTAAACTGGCTTGCACTCGCCGCATTTCATAGAGTCCGAGATGATGACCGACCAGGGCCGCCGCCAAATCTCGCCCCAATTCTGTTTCTGAATCAGACACCACTTTGACTTTGAGACGGGTGCTTAACGTCCCGATCGTTTCCACAGACTTGACTCCAACCACCGATTGTAGACAGCGCTGCACGTCCGCCCAGTCGCCTTCAACCTCTAGCTCATAGCCCGATCGCCCCATCAGTTGTGTCATCAGATTTTCGGGCGTGTTGGTGGCGACGACCTGCCCCCGATTGATAATGGCAACCCGGCTACAGGTCATACTAACTTCGGGCAAAATGTGGGTCGATAAAATGACCGTGTGATCGCCTGCCAAATTTTTGATCAGATTGCGAACTTCAATAATCTGTCGGGGATCAAGTCCGACCGTCGGCTCGTCCAAAATAATCACTGGGGGATCATGCACGATCGCTTGAGCAATCCCGACCCGTTGCCGAAATCCCTTAGACAGCTTGCGAATGATTGTCTTGCGCTTTTCGAGCAGAGTGCAGCGCTCTAGAGCGGATTGAATGCGAGTGGGGCGATCGCCCGCGTTGACTCCTTTGATTTGCGCCACAAAATTCAGGTAGCCTTCGACCGTCATATCCGGGTACAGAGGCGGCGTTTCGGGCAAATATCCAATCCGCTGCCGGACGGCCATCGAGTCTTCGTGAACCTCAAATCCAGCAACTTTCGCCGTTCCTTGAGTCGCCGGAAGATAGCCCGACAAAATTCTCATCGTCGTCGTTTTTCCGGCTCCATTGGGGCCCAAAAAGCCCAAAATTTCTCCTGGCTCCACTGAGAACGTGACATCGGCGATCGCAGGCGTTGATCCATAGAGTTTGCTGAGATGTTCGACTTCGATCATAGAAAAACGGGGGCTGAGTGGTTCAATTTAACGCTCAGAAATGACGATCGTGTGACCAATCGTTGAAAATCTTTTCATTGATCCGATGCAGCCTGTCAGAATATCAGAATATTTGAATTAGGGCTAGCCTTCCCAAAAATCTACCTTCTGGCTGCTTTGACCAATGCCTGAAACAGCTTCAAATGGGCGGGGTCTTGGGCTGACATTTCGGGATGCCACTGGAGGCCGATCGCCCAGGGATGATACTGATGCTCCAAGGCTTCGACGAGTCCATCAGACGCTTGGGCCGCCAGTCGCCAATCGGCTGAAAAGGTGCGAACCGCCTGATGATGCCAGGTGACGATCGTCAAAGCTTTGGTTTCCAAAATCTGAGCCAGCCGACTGTCTGAAAAAACTTGTACATCATGCTGAGTGGGGCGACGAGGATGATCAAGCCGATGCGCGATCGCGTCTCCATAAACGTCGGGTACATGGGGCACCAGATCGCCACCCGTTGCCACATTTAGCACCTGCATTCCGCGACAAATTCCCAAAATTGGGATCTGGGTGGTCAGGGCGACTTTTGCCAGCGCCAACTCAAATTCATCGCGATCGGGATCGACGGCATAAATTGTCGGATGCGCCTCGCCGCCATAGAGAGCAGGATTGATATCACCGCCCCCTGTAAAAATCAGTCCATCCAAAATGTTGAGAATCTGGTCAGGCTGATTGGGCGGCAACAAAATGGGCGATCCGCCTGCCAGTTGCACCGCATCGACATAAGTTCCGGGTAGGCACAGTTCTCCGGCTTCGTTGCGGCTATGGGTGGTGATTCCGATGATGGGCGACGGTGACATTTTGGAGTGATGAGGGAGAACTTTGATGATCTGTTCCCCCTTGGGGGGTAATCTGCTGCGCGAGGAGGCGTGAGGGGTTAGCTGGAGGCGCTAGTGTAGAAGCGGAGAGCAAAGCGCCAGAAGAATGAGGCGGCGATGAATAGGGCAGTGGCTAAAAGGGCGGCGGCGATCGTCCAGCCGATTTGGACTCTTCCTAACATGGCTTCGGCGGGAAGTGTGGTCAAGAACGCTACAGGAACTAGAAAGGTAAAGAAAAATCGATAGGCAACGGGGTAGGCGGCCATTGGAAACCGTCCCGCTTCTAGCAATCCTCGCAGCACTTCTGTCACATTATAAATTTTGACAAACCAAATGCTCGTTGCACCCAACATAAACCACAAACTGTATAAAATCGTTAACCCGAACGCCAATGGTATCAGACTCGTTAAGTAAGCAGAAAGACTCACCCCTAATTGATTACCTGCGTAGAAAACGACGATCGCTCCAAAAATCAGATCGGGCAATCCCCAGGGTGAAATCGTATGAGCCGATAACCAAAACTGTGAGCTAACGGGTTTGAGCAGGACAAAATCCAGCGTTCCCTGTTGTACATGCTTGACGATGCGATTTAAGTTAGGAGCCAAAAACGTCCCCGAAAAGCCTTCTAGCATGGTGAAGATTCCCAGCACAATCAGCGCTTCTTCCCATCGCCACCCCTGAAATGTGTAGCCCGTCCGATAAAACAAAAACAGCCCAAACAAACTACCTGCCAACCCACCCAGGCTAGTGAGGGAAGCGATCGCAAAGTTGGCCCGATACTCTAACTCAGCGGCGATCGCCGTACTCCAAAACAATCTCAACAACCTAAAATATCTTTTCATTTTTCATCCCTCTCGCATGTCGTACAGAAGACCGAAGACAAAAGACCGAAGACCGAAGACTAAAAACGCGACTCCATCCCTCATCCCTCATCCCTCATCCCTCATCCCTCATCCCTCATCCCTCATCC